>NZ_HF999032.1:19814-26860 GCF_000433815.1 Blautia sp. CAG:257 | reverse complement strand
AGGCTGCCGACTCAATGTCTTAACTAAATGACATTGCCGCTTATGGACTCCCATGGCTATAGATACCTCAAGGTTTTGCAGCATAACCGCTACAGATACGTTTCAGTCTTTTCCGGCTAAAGAATATTTCTTTATTGAAGAAAAATAGCTGATAATAAGAAGGACCGCAGCCCCTGTCCAGGCAGCAATTTCAGCATAAAAAATCCCGTCTGTTCCCATAATAAAAGGAAGAAAAACTGCAACACCTACACGTACGACAAACTCAACAACACCGCTGAGCATGGGGATAAAGGTGTTTCCCAGACCCTGGAGGGCTGATCTGTATACATGAAGGAAATACAGGATACAGAGACAACATGCCATGATAAAAAGATATTTCCAGGCAATATCCAATACCTGTCCGGCCTGGGAAGGCTCTCCTGAAA
The DNA here is from genome assembly GCF_000433815.1 of Blautia sp. CAG:257. Taxonomy (NCBI): domain Bacteria; kingdom Bacillati; phylum Bacillota; class Clostridia; order Lachnospirales; family Lachnospiraceae; genus Blautia; species Blautia sp. CAG:257. The sequence continues at coordinate 26,435 of NZ_HF999032.1, read as the reverse complement.
TAAACATGGACAAAAGCTGTTTTCCGAAAATAAACATAACGCAGGAGATCAGGGCTGAGGTAAGAAAAGCAAGCAAGGTGCTTGACCGAACGCCTTTTTTTATGCGGCCGATTTCCCCGGCTCCCAGATTCTGTCCAACATAGGTCACAATGGCATATCCGTAGGAAATAGCTGCCATTTCAAGGATACCGTATAATTTGTTTGTTGCGGTAAAGCCTGCAACAAAAAGGAAGCCATAGCCATTGACCACATACTGAACTACCAGACCTCCAATTGCAATGATAGTATTCTGAAAAACGACAGGCGTTCCAAGCTTCAGAAGCTTCTGGTCCAGTCCGGGACGGCGCTGAAGATCCTGGCGGGAGATATGAAGCAGTTTTATTTTTCTGACAACAAGAAAGCAGTATACTGCAGAAAAAATCTGAGCAGTAACCGTAGCAATGGCAGCGCCGGCAACTCCCCAGTGAAAGCCTGCCACAAATAAAAGATCAAGTATTACATTGACAGAAGCCGCAATGATCATAGCTGTCAGTGGAGTACGGCTGTTCCCGACAGCGCGCAGTACAGAAGCAAACACATTATAGGCAGCAACTGCGGGAATTCCGCAGAATACAATCCGCAGATAAATCAGAGACATACCGATAATATCTGACGGAGTATTTAAAAACACCAGGATCCCCCGGGCAAAAATCTGGCTGACTGTCAGAAGAACAACGGAAATAACGGCGGTAAGTACATAGCTTCGTGCAACAGACTGTTTTAAAAGATCCTCTTTTTTTGCACCATAGTGCTGAGAAATCAGAATAGAAAATCCCTGTGTGGCGCCGGTAGAAACACCAAGAACCATCCAGGTGATCCATTCAACCGCGCCCAGAGCAGCCAGAGCCTGAACTCCTGCAATCTGTCCTACAACAATAGTATCTACCATAGTATAAAGCTGCTGGCAGATGTTTCCCAACATTAAGGGAATGGCAAACAGAATGATCAGTCTGCCAGGTGATCCTTTTGTCATATCCCGAACCTGACCTGACATAACATTTCCTCCTTTGTTGTTTTCGCATTTTTAATTATAAAAGTCTAAATGAGCAAATATCAAATTTTGTATAATAGAATCCGTAATATACGGACAAAAATATTAAGCTCTATATGCGCATCTTATAAAGACAAATTCATGATAATTTTGTGCACTTTTTCAAACTTGCTCATTTACAGTGTAAAAGACAATATTTTGATGCGCTTTTTCAAATTTGCCCTTTTATAGTTTTTTATATAAAATCAGGCAAACATGGCTATTTTTACATGATTTTATGGAGTTGTCAAGCAGTAAAAACCAGGTTGTGGAATGAACAGCAATAAAATCTGTTTACCTTATTGGACAACAGGTGTATGATAGGAAAAACAGTTATACGGATAAGATTCAGGAAGCGAAAATATCAGAACAGCTGTGAGTATTCTGGGGAACTGCCGGATATAAGAGATTGTGAAAATGAAACGTATGACTGTAAAAAAGAGAAGGGAATCATTGTAGAAAGCATGGAAGAAAAAGTATATACAACACCCTATGGAAAAATTTATTATTGGACTGCATATTCAGGAAAAGAGAAACAATGGCTGATATTTCTGCCGGGTCTGACAGCTGATCACAGATTATTTGAGAAACAGACAGAAGCATTGAGAAAAGATTATAACTGTATGGTTTGGGATGCTCCGGCACATGGAAAATCCCGTCCCTTTGCACTGTGTTTTACTATGGAGGATATGGCCGATTATCTGAAACAGATTTTGGAAAGAGAGGGGATTTTCTCACCTGTACTGGTTGGGCAATCTCTTGGAGGGTATATTTCTCAGGTTTATATGCAGAGATATCCTAAGTCTGTATCAGGTTTTGTTTCCATAGATTCCTGTCCCCTTAAGAGAAAATATTATACAGGAGCAGAACTTCTGATGTTGAAGCATACGAAGTGGATGTATCGTTCTATTCCCTGGAAAATGCTGCTGAAATTTGGAACAGAGGGGACATCTGAAACAAAATACGGGAGAAAGCTTATGGTTCGCATGATGCTTTCCTACGGAAAAAAAGAATACTGCAATCTTGCAGACCACGGATTTCGTATTTTTGCACAGGCTGTGGAGAAAAAACTTCCATATGAGATTCCCTGCCCTTATCTTGTATTATGCGGTGAAAAGGATGCTGCCGGCTCTGCAAAACGGTATAACAGAAACTGGAAACGCAGAGAGCACTGTATGCTGGTATGGATACCTGAAGCAGGACACAATTCCTGCTGTGACGCTCCGGATTTTGTGAACAGGCATATAAAACGATTTGCGGACAGCCTGAAGAAAGACAAAAGTTACTGTGAACAAAGGGAACAGGTAACAGACAGAATATAAAAAGAATATAAATTCAGTGAAATCCCTTGCATTTTCTGAAAGAATTGTCATAATGTAAGTAGAACAAGGAAGGGAGTGATTGCCGATGGACATTCAGTTATCGGATGAAGTCTCACAGGCGTATCTTTCAGAGGTTGAGGATATTCTTAAAAATAAAGAATTTCTTTCTCTCAGTCTCTATGAACATCATCAGTGGACAAACAGATTAATGCACAGCATTAATGTTTCCTATATATCATGGAAGCTGGCAAAAAAGCTGGGATGTGATGCTACAGTGGCAGCCAGAGCCGGACTTTTACATGATTTTTGCCCCTATGATTTCCGGCAGAAAACGCCTACAGGAGAACATCAGGCATTCTATCATCCCAAAGCTGCGGCTGACAACAGTGCAAGGACATTTGATATCAGCGAAAAGGAATGGAATGCAATTCTGACACATATGTTTCCTCTGGGACCGGTTCCCAAAAACAGAGAAGCATGGATCATCACCATGGCAGATAAGATATGCGCCAGCCTGGAGTTATGCCACATTGCAGTAGCTCTGGCAAGACGCAACCGGGTAGTTGTAGTATCAGCTCCGGTATAAAGCAGGGCCTGCTGTATGGATTGTCTCCGACAGCAGGCTTCTTGTGTCCTGTTTTACCGGATCTGGATCTACAGAGAATAAAATTTCAATGTTATTAACCCCAGGGGACTTTGCAGAACATGTTACAGAAACCAGCTGGATGCTAAAACGAGGTGTACCAATGAAAAAATTTACAAAAAAAGAGATCTTTTCTATTCCCAATATTATGGGATATTTCCGGATCCTTCTTATTCCGGTGTTCTGCTATTTATATATTACAGCAGAAAGTGAAAGAGAATATCTGTATGCAGCCTTTGTAGTTCTTATTTCCAGTCTTACAGACCTTTTTGATGGAAAAATAGCAAGACGTTTTAATATGATAACAGAGCTTGGAAAAGCTTTGGATCCCATTGCAGATAAGCTGACGCATGGCGCCCTTGCGGTATGTCTTGCAACAAGATATCCCTTAATGTGGGTTTTGATCGTACTTATGATCATCAAAGAAGGATACATGGGAATTCAGGGACTTATTTTCCTGAAAAAAGGAAAAATGCTGGATGGGGCAATGTGGTTTGGAAAGGTCTGTACAGCAACGCTTTTTGCGGGTATGCTGATACTGTTCCTGTTTCCGGTTCTTCCATTATGGCTTGTGAACGGCATGATCTGTGTAATGATGGCAGTCATGCTTGTGACACTTGGCATGTATGTGCCGGTTTTTAAAAAGATGAAAGAAGAATAACTCCAACGGGAGACACAGGATTTTAACATACAGGAAATTTTACACAGGATCGCACATAAGAAATAAAACAAAATAAGCAGGAAAAGGGAAATAACAATGTTTGAGCGTATTGATTATGAAGTTAAAAGAATTGACGGAGATTATGCGTATCTTCAGAATATGGAAAATGGAGATGAGGAACTGAAATGCGTGGCAATGGCGCTGCTTCCACCGGAAATCATGGAAGGAAGCCGGGTAGCTTACGAAATGCTTCAGTATTTTATGGCAGAATAATCTGCAGCCAGGTTATAGTAAAAGCAGCAAATCACAATCAGGAAGCAGAATAAAAATGCAGAGGAATAAATTTTGGAAAACAGCAGGATTCTGATTATAGATGATGACAGAGAACTGTGCATCCTTATTAAAAAAAGTGTGGAAAATGAGGGGATAGAAGCTGATTTTTGCGGAACCGGAAGAGAAGGGATGGAAATGCTGGAATGCCGGGAGTATCACCTTATTATTCTGGATGTGATGATGCCGGGGATGGACGGATTTGAGACGCTGAAAAAAATACGGCAGAAAAGCAAGGTTCCGGTTCTTATGTTTACATCAAAAAATGACAATTATTCCAAAGTAAGGGGCCTGAGAGAAGGAGCAGACGATTATCTGACAAAGCCTTTTCATATGGATGAGCTTCTTGCCCGTATTTTTTCTCTGATACGAAGATATACACGCTTTAACAGGGACAGAAACAGTCAGGAGATCCTTCAGTATGAGGGACTCTGTGTGAACATAGACGAGCGTTCTGTAAAAACAGAAAATGGAACCTTTGAGCTTCCGCCAAAGGAATTTGACGTTCTGATGTTTCTTGCTGAGAATCAGGGAAAAATTTTAACAAAGCAGAGGATTTACGAGGCTGTCTGGAAAGAGCCTTATGTGTATGATGACAATAATATTATGGCAGTTATCAGCAGACTTCGAAAAAAGCTGGAAGAAAATCCGGCAAATCCCAGATATATTCAGACGATCAAGGGAATCGGTTACCGGTTTAACAGGGAGGTATAAAATGACAGTGGGAGTAGTAATGTTTCTGGCAGGAGCAGCTTTTTTTGCAGCTTCTGTTTTTTTATTGTACGGTATGAAAAAACAGCTTTCAGAAATGACAGAGGCGCTTAAGGAAGTAAAAATGGGAAACGGAAACAGAAGGATCCTTGCAGCTCCCGGTGAATGGACAGCGCCTGTTGCCTATGAACTTAATGGAATCATTCGTTCCTATGAAGAGCGGATTCTTGCGCTGAATAAAGCTGAGGAAACAAACAGGCAGCTTATGACAAGCCTTTCCCATGATGTAAGGACTCCGCTTACAACGCTGATCGGATATCTGGATGCAGTACACAGACAGCTTGTGACAGGAGATGAGCGGGAAGCATATATGGAGACCGCACGAAAAAAGGCTCATGATCTGAAGGAATATATTGATATTCTTTTTGACTGGTTCAGGCTGAACTCAGATGAATTTGCCATGGACAGGGAAATACTGGAAGCTGCTGAGCTGACCAGGAATATTCTCATTGACTGGATACCTGTTTTTGAGGACACAGGTTTTGACTATGATATACAGATTCCGGACAGGCCTGCCCGGGCAGTTCTTGATGGAGACTGTTACAGAAGGATTTTAAATAATCTGATACAGAATGTGCTTTCTCACAGCCATGGAAGCTGGGTGGAAATCAGGATGCTGCAAAAAGCCCGGGAAGTAAGTATTTCAGTATCAGATAATGGTGTAGGAATGGAAAGCGAAGATCTGAAACATATTTTTGAGCGGCTTTATAAATGCGACAGAGCCCGTTCGGAAAAAGGAAGCGGACTGGGACTGTCTATTGCTCGGCAGCTTACAGAAAAAATGGGAGGCAGAATTGCTGTCCAAAGTCAGCCGGGAAAAGGGACAAGATTTACGCTTACATTTCCTTTGTGTGAATAAATGCAAGGATTTTGCAAGGTTAAGATAAGATTATCATAAGGTTCATATGGTATCATTTCAGTCAGAAAAGGAGGAATAAGGAAATGAAACAATATCTGATTGAAACAGACCATCTTACCAAGCAGTATGGAGAGCAGAAAAGTGTTTCGGATCTCAGCATTCATGTAAAAGAGGGGCGTATCTACGGGCTTTTGGGAAGAAATGGAGCGGGAAAAACCACAACCATGAAAATGCTCCTTGGACTTACTAAGCCCACATCCGGACAGATAAGGATCTTTGGAAAATCTGTGTCAGGAAATGAAAAGAAAATCCTGCCAAGAATCGGAAGTCTCATAGAAGCTCCGGGATTTTATCCGAATCTTACCGGAACGGAAAACCTAGGTATTTTTGCAGCGCTGAGGGGAATCCCAGACAGAAATGCAATAAGAGATGCTTTGGATCTGGTGGGGCTTCCCTATAAAGATAAAAAACTGTTTTCACAGTATTCCCTTGGAATGAAGCAGAGACTGGCCATTGCTCTTGCAGTAATGCATGATCCGGAGCTTTTGATCCTGGATGAACCGGTCAATGGACTGGACCCTATTGGAATTGCGGAGGTACGTTCCTTTATTCAGGCTCTTTGCAGAGAAAGAGGAAAAACAATTCTGATTTCCAGCCATATTCTTTCTGAGATTTCGCTTCTTGCAGATGATATCGGAATTATTGATCATGGTGTGCTTCTGGAGGAGGAAAGTCTTGCGGAGCTGGAACAGAAGAGCAGCAGACATATCCGTTTTTTTGTATCTGATACAGCTCAGGCGGGAAGAATTCTGGAACTGAGATTCCATGAGAAGCGTTTTACCATACAGGATGATCACAGGCTGATCGTCCATAATCTGAACCTGCCCACAGGACAGATTGTAAAAGCCTTTGTGGAAAACGGACTGGAGGTGTGCGAGGCTCATATCTGTGAGGAAAGCCTGGAGG
>NZ_HF999032.1:0-19758 GCF_000433815.1 Blautia sp. CAG:257 | reverse complement strand
GGAGGTGAGGGCATTGCTTAGACTGATCCAATGTGAATTTCTGAAGCTGAAGAGAAAAAGACTGTTTCAGGCAGCTTTTCTTACAACTTTTATTATGCCTGTACTTTATTCATTGCTGCTGTCAGACAGTAGTTTTGATGATCTCATGAGCGTAATACGGGAGGAAAACGGATTTTTGCTTCTGATCCCTCTGACCGTTGTCCTGGCGGCAAATCTGTTTTTTGAAGAACATGATTATGATACTTTAAAAAATCTGATGTGTGTTCCTGTTACAAAGGGAAGGCTTACCATGGCAAAGCTGTTTGTGCTTCTTATTTTTGACATTGCCTATGAAGCTGCCGGATATATGATCGCGGCTGCGATGTCTGTGATATCCGGAATCCGTCTGGAGGAAGCCGGACAGCAGCTGATTCTTACCCTGGCTACAGGAGTGCTTTTATGGGCTGCGTCCATGCCCTGCATTTTTATTGTGGTGTGGTGTAACAAATCCTATATTATTTCAGTGATCATTGCCTTTGCATATGTAACACTGAATTATATTCTTCGGATCAATGACAGCTTTCTCATGGTTCCGGCAGGACTTAATCTTCCTACATTTTTACCTGTTCCGATGATCTTTCGGTGGCTGTATCAATTTCACTCTATAGAGAATGTGGGAGAGGTTCTGGCGGAATTTTATGAGCGCTTTCAGCCATATTTTATTTCCGGACCACTGGTTTTTACAGTCCTTCTATCAGAAGCGGCAGTCTGTATTGCACTGATCATACAGGTTTATAAAAAACAGGATGTGTAGGAGGACAGGGAAAATGACAGCTATTATAAAAACAGAATTTCAGAAAATGAAAAGATACCATATTTTACTGATTGCTCTGATCGGGATGTTTTGTTCACCGCTGCTTCAGCTTTTTTCACAGTTTGCCATGAACGATGCATTAAAGGACCCTTATTATGATCTTGCCGCATTGCTGGAAAGTACCATATGGGGAAACGCTCAGATATTTCTGCCAGTTATGATCACTTTAACAGGAGGTTATCTGATTAACAGAGAATACACAGATGATACCTTAAAAAACATTCTGACGGTGCCGGTTTCCTTCCACAGATTCCTTTGGGGAAAGCTGCTGACCTCCGGCATCCTTGCCGTAGGATTTGGAATTTACAGCTTTTTTGCTGCGATTATTGTTGGCTTTTTTGCAGGACTTCCAAAAGCCGGCTTTTCGGTACTTACAGGATATTTTTTCCAGATGGCAGGACTTTCGGTATGCATTTATATTGTGGTTCTTCCTCTTCTTGTTATTGACAGCAGAAAAAAAGGAAGATTTATGGGCGGAGCCGTGGCGGCTTTTCTGGTGGGATATGCCTGTCTGTTTTTTAAAACAGGAATTTTAAGAAGCGTTTATCCCGTATCGGCAGCGCTGACTGTTGTCGGATTTGATATGGCAGAGTACACAGGGACAGCATCGCAGGGCAACAGGGTTCTTGCAGTTCTTGTACTGGGGATTATACTTCTTGTGTCAGTGATGCTTGTATGGTTTTGCAAGCCTCCTCAGGAGGAAACAAAACATAAAATCAGGGGAAGAAGAGGAAAACAACTAAGAGTATCTCAGCGTTAATACAAAATCATAAAACTTCCGGTACGAAGCTGTATTATGACAGCAAAGACCGGAAGTTTTGTGATTTATTGGAAAAGACCGGACAAGAGAGTTGTTGAAACCTTGAATATTTGCTGATAAAATGATGAAGATAACATTAGAATACATGAATATTTTGTAAAAACTGAGATGCGAGAAAGCAGCTGAAAATCATTATTCGGCAAAACATCAGCAGTATAATTTTTGAGGAAACAAGGGAGAGATCATATGAAAAAAAGAATCCTTATTATAAATACAGGCGGTACGCTTTCTTCTGTAAACGGCGAAAATGGTCTGATGCCGGGAATGAAAAGCAGAGATATGCTGGACGAGCTTCGTATGGTGTCCCGGAATCTGGAACTGGAAACAGAGGATTTTTGCTCTGTGGACAGTGCTAATATTTTTCCGGAGGACTGGGCAAGGCTGGCGGAGCTGATCGCAAAAAGAAGCAGGGACTATCAGGGAATCGCAGTGATCCACGGGACAGATACACTGGCGTACACAGCTTCTATGCTGTCGTTTATGCTTCAGAATATTTCCATTCCGGTAGTGGTAACAGGAAGTCAGCTGTCCATAGCAGATCCTGTGGCAGACGCTATGGAAAACTGCCGCTGCGGGATTCATATGGCGGCTGGCGGCTGTCCGGGAGTATTTGTGGCATTTAACCGTAAGGTCATGCTGGGATGCCGCGCCTCCAAGGTTCGGACCATGAGTTTTGACGCATTTGAAAGCATTAATTATCCTTATATTGGTGAAATCAGTTCGCTGGGACTTCATATCTGCAGGGAAAACCTTGTGGAAAAAAGAGGAATCTTCCGTCCTCAGACAGCCTATTCAGACAAGGTATTTCTGCTGAAATTATACCCGGGAACAGATCCTTCGATCCTGGACTATCTTCAGGAAAAAGGCTGCCGGGGCGTTTATGTGGAAGGCTTTGGACTTGGCGGAATGCCGTTTCTGAAAAATGATTTTATCGGAGCTGTGAAAAAGGCAGTAGAAAATGGAATGGTCATACTTGCAGGCAGCCAGTGCAGATATGAGGGAAGCAATCTTTCTGTGTATGAGACAGGGCGGAGAGCTCTGGAAAGCGGTGTTCTGCAGGCCTATGATATGACTGCAGAGGCAGCCATGGCAAAACTGATGTGGGTTCTGGGACAGACGGACAGTCTGAGAGAAATCAGGGAATATTTTTCTGTGGATATTGCGGGAGAGGTTACGATCCCTAAAGAGTGAGTCCGGAAATCGCAGTTTCTGAAGGAGAGCTGTTAAAGCTGCGAAATAAAGTTCCGACTTGAAATTTAAAATTCTTCCTGACCGATTTCGAAAAAATGTTTGGGGGATTTACCAGTTACCTGGCAGAAATTTTTATGGTATGATATAACTGGATTTTCAGGAAGGGGAAGAGTAAAAATGGACTTTTATAAGCGGGCGGATCTTGTTATGAAAAAAGTTCCGGAAGGCAGAGTGGTTTCGTACGGACAGATTGCGCTTCTCTGCGGTGTTCCCGGAAATGCAAGACAGGCAGGCTACGCGCTCCGGACTGGAAAAGCAGGACAGAAGACTGCGTACAGAGTGGTAAATGCTCAGGGCTATTTAAGCGGCGCAGGGGCTTTTGAAACCTGTGATATGCAGAGACTTTTGCTGGAAAAAGAAGGAATCCGGGTATTGTGGACAGAAAAGGGCTGGAAGGTGGATATGAAGACCTTTGGCTGGAAAAATACCATAGAAGATGCAGAAGAGCTGCGAAGAGAATTTGAAAGGCTTGGAGTTTAGGCATTATGGAAAAAAATCTTACTTCAGGAAGTGTATTTAAAAATATTGTGTTTTTTTCACTTCCGTATCTTCTGTCATATTTTTTGCAGACTTTGTATGGTATGGCAGACCTGTTTATTATCGGTCAGTTTGAAGGAGTAGACAGCATTACGGCAGTTTCTGTGGGAAGCCAGGTCATGCATATGCTGACAGTTATGATCGTGGGACTTGCCATGGGTTCCACAGTAGTGATCGGGAAGGCGGTGGGAGCCCGGAAAAAGCAGGAAACTGCATCAGTGATCGGAAATACGGTAACTTTATTTATGGCAGTGGCTCTGGTTTCTACTGTGCTGCTTCTGGTATTCGTTGATCCCATCGTTGCGGTTATGTCCACTCCCGGGGAAGCAGTTTCCGGTACAGCCAGGTATCTGACTATCTGTTTTATGGGAATACCTTTTATTACTGCCTATAATATTATCAGCTCCATTTTCCGTGGAATGGGCGATTCCAAAAGTCCCATGTATTTTATTGCAGTGGCCTGCGGCGCTAATATTGTGCTGGACTATGTGTTTATTGGAGCATGTCATCTGGGACCATCCGGCGCTGCCCTGGGAACCGTGTTGTCCCAGACCATCAGTGTGATCACTGCTCTGATTGTTATTTTAAGGAGAAAAACGGGAATTTCTCTGAAAAAGCAGGACTTCAGACCTGATGCAGAGGTAATGAAGCAGGTTTTAAAAATCGGTATTCCTGTGGCGCTTCAGGATGGGTTTATCCAGATCGCTTTTATAGTGATCACAGTAATTGCCAACCGAAGAGGACTGAACGATGCGGCAGCAGTTGGAATTGTGGAAAAGCTGATCGGAATTGTGTTCCTGGTGCCGTCCACCATGCTTTCAGCAGTGTCTGCTCTTTCTGCACAGAATATCGGGGCAGGAAAGCCGGAGCGCGCAGTAAAAACACTGAAGTACGCAGTGATGATTTCCGTAGGATTCGGCTTTACAGTAGCAGTGATCACACAGTTTGTTTCAGTGCCGGTTGTAAAGCTGTTTACTGATGATGCGGCGGTTGCTGTTTCCGGCGGACAGTACCTGCGCTCTTATATCTGGGACTGTATGCTTGCAGGAGTTCATTTCTGTTTCAGCGGGTACTTCTGTGCCTGCGGAAGATCAGGAATCTCATTTTTACATAATTTTCTTTCGATTATATGTGCCCGTGTGCCGGGCGCGTATCTGGCGTCAGTATATTTTCCGGATACGCTGTATCCAATGGGACTTGCGGCTCCGGCAGGATCACTTTTGTCAGGGGTGATCTGTGTGGCTGCGTTTGTGTATCTGCAGAAGTGCAGGAAAGGACGTGAAGGATATGCATAAGATTTTTGGACAGAGAGAGAAAGGACAGTATTATGACAGACCAGGCGCTTACCTGGTTATATTTTCCGGGGAAAAAACAGCAGTAGTGCGCACCGCCAGAGGATTGTTCCTTCTTGGCGGTGGTATCCAGGGGGCAGAAAACGATCAGGAATGTATCAGAAGAGAATGTCTGGAGGAATGTGGATGTGAATGTACAGTAAAAGAATATCTGGCTTCTGCGGAAGCCTTCAGTGTTCACGATACAAAAGGCCTGTTTCACCCAATACAGAGATATTATATGGGGGATTTGCTTGACAAAGTACAGGAACCTACAGAAAAAGATCACTGTCTGATCTGGGCAGATTATGGAGAAATAAAAGGAAAAATGTATTCAGATATGCAGAACTGGGCTCTGGAAACAGGATGGAAAAGGAGACACAAGGAATGGATATGAGGAAACGCAGAGATGCGCAGCTTGCCTATATTTCTGACGAAAGCGTATTTGAAGAGCAGGTTGTGTGCAGGAGAATTCTTCAGAAACTGAATTTTATGGACCGGGCGGATTTTGACGGAATTGCAGAGGTGGTAAAGGTGCTTCTGGGTAAGTCGGACAATGCTTTTATTAATCCGCCGTTTTACTGCGACTATGGAAAAAATATTGAGACTGGTAAGAATTTTTTTGCAAATTATAACTGTACGATTCTGGATGTGGCAAAGGTAAGAATCGGCGATAACTGTCAGTTTGCGCCAAATGTAGCTATTTATACAGCAGGGCATCCGGTTCACCCGGACACCAGAAATACTTTGTATGAGTATGGAAAAGAAGTGACGGTAGGGGATAATGTGTGGCTTGGGGGAAATACGGTGGTATGCCCCGGGGTCCATATTGGAAACAACGTAGTGATCGGTGCGGGAAGTGTTGTGACAAGAGACATTCCCGACTGGTCTGTTGCGGCCGGGAATCCCTGCCGGGTGATCCGGAAGATCACAGAGGAGGACAGAAGAAAACTGTTTCGGAATGAGGAGATTGATGAGGAAGCCTGGGAAGATATTTTATCCCGTATCCAGGATGAAAAATAACACAGTACAGAAAAGATTTCCGAAATTCAGATAAAAACAAATAATTTACACGAGGAGAATGATGATGAATACAAAAGCAGAACGTGCTATTGAGCTACATAAAAAAGGATATAATTGTGCACAGGCGGTTGCCTGTACCTTCTGTAAAGACCTTGGCATCAATGAGGAGGAAATGTTCAGAATTTCAGAGGGATTTGGCCTTGGAATGGGGATGATGGAAATGTGCGGCGCTCTTTCAGGAATGACAATGATCATAGGACTGGAGAACAGCGTAGGTGATCCTGAGAAGGGAGCTCCTACAAAGACACAGACTTATAAGGCTGTACAAAAATATATAAACAAATTTAAAGAAAATAATGGTTCCTATATCTGCCGTGAATTAAAAGGCGTTGAGACAAAAAAGGTGCTCTGTACCTGCGATAAGTGTATTCTGGATGCAGTGGCGCTGACAGAGGAGTATTTGAACAGTAAAAAAGAAGCACAGGACTGACAGTAACTGGAATGGAAAAGCTTCAGGGGGCTGTCGGGAAATAAATAATTCTAAACAGGGGCAGGTGTGACTCGTATGAGCCGCACCTGCCCCTGCTGCGAAAAGCAGAGTAAGTCCGTCAAAAACTGAGGGATGGAGAGCCTGAATAGGGAGCCTGTGCGCCTGGTTCCTTTGAAGATTACTCTGCTGTATTTACGAACTGACTGTTGTACAGGGTCTGATAAAAGCCGCCCTTTTTCATCAGCTCATCATGAGTACCCTGCTCAATAATGCTTCCATCCTTCATTACAAGGATCTCGTCAGCATTTCGGATGGTGGACAGGCGATGTGCAACAATAAAGCTTGTACGCCCCTCCATAAGCCGGTCAAAGGCTGCCTGGATCAGCATTTCTGTACGGGTGTCAATGCTGGAGGTGGCTTCGTCAAGGATCAGCATTGGCGGAAAACACAGCATAACCCTTGTAATACAGAGAAGCTGTTTCTGTCCCTGGCTGAGACTGTCCTCTGTGATAACTGTATCCAGACGGTCAGGAAGACGGCGGATAAATTCCCAGCTGTGAGACATTTTTGCTGCCTGGATGATCTCGTCTTCAGAGGCATCCGGCTTTCCAATGGTAATGTTTTCCCGGACAGTGCCGTTTTTGATCCAGGTATCCTGAAGCACCATTCCGTAGCTGCTTCGGAGAGAGTGTCTGGATATCTGATCTACAGGTTTTCCATCCACAGAAATGGTTCCGGAATTTACATCATAAAATCGCATCAGAAGATTGATGAAGGTGGTTTTTCCGCAGCCGGTAGGACCTACAAGAGCAATTCTCCTGCCAGGCTCTGCCTTCAGATTAAAGTTTTCGATCAGAGGTCTGTGAGGCGTATACCGGAAAGAAACCTGATCAATTTCAACAGAACCTTTTACATCAGAAAGTGATTCTGACGGATCAGGGCTTTCCGGCTTTTCTTCCAGAAGAGCGAAGATTCTGGCGGCGCAGGCCAGAGCATTTTGAAGCTCAGTGATTACGGAGCTGATATCATTAAAGGGCTTCATATACTGATTGGCATAGGCAAGCATCACAGAAAGTCCACCTACAGTCAGAGCGCCTCCCGGAATCAGGAAAGCGCCTGCAAGGGCGACTCCTGCATAAATCACATTGTTGACAAACCGTGTGGAGGGATTGGTAAGGCTGCTGTAAAAAACAGCCTGCTGGCTTGATTCTCTCAGCTCCTCATTGATGCGGGCAAAGCGCTCAGACGCTTTATCCTGATAGCCAAAGGCCTGAACCAGCTTCTGATTTCCGATCATTTCCTCAATAAGAGCTGTCTGCTGTCCTCTGGCGCTGCTCTGACGCTGAAACATCTGGAAAGAGTGGGAAGAAATAAATTTTGCCACAAAAAAGCTCAAAGGCGTCAGCACAATTACCATGATGGTAATGACCACGTTCCGGGAGAACATAAAAACCAGTGTTCCGATAATGGTGACAATGCCGGAAAACAGCTGGGTGAAGCCCAGGAGAAGCCCGTCTGAAAGAATATCTGCATCTGCAGTTATCCGGCTGATAATATCTCCTGTACTGTGGCTGTCAAGGTAAGAAAGAGACAGCTTCTGGATATGGCGGATGGCCTTTGCCCGGATATCCTGCACAGTGCGGTAGGCGATCCGGTTATTGATAAGATTCATGATCCAGGAGGCTGCGCCTGAAAATAATACAACCAGGAGTACCTGGCGAAGCCAGCGCCACATCTGAGAAAAATTCACCTTCTGTTCTGCAATGATCTGATCAATGGCATTGCCGAAAAGTATGGGAACATAAAGCTGCAGAAGCACGGAAGCGGCAGCCAGTACAATACTGACAACCAGAAGAATACGGTATCTTCCAATGAAGCGAAGCACTTTTTTCAGGGTTTCCGTGCTTTCTGTCCGTTTTTTATTCATTGCGCTCATGAATTGGCCTCCTTTCCTTTTGCGGGAAGTTCTCCGGTATTTTGCATTGCGTCATATTTTTTCCTTTCATCGGGAAACTGAGAGAAAAAGATCTCTCTGTATGGGGCGCAGGATTTTAAAAGTTCTTCATGAGTGCCCTGACCGGCCAGGGTTCCGTCGTCCAGAACAAGGATCAGGTCAGCCTGACGGATACTTGAGGAACGCTGGGATACAAGAAAAGTGGTTGTTTTGTGGCTGAGCGTGTGAAGCGATTTTCTCAGGGCTGCATCTGTGGCAAAGTCAAGAGCGCTGGCGCTGTCATCCAGAATGAGGATTTCCGGATTTTTGATCAGAGCCCGGGCAATGGTAAGGCGCTGGCGCTGGCCGCCGGAAAGATTTTTTCCGTTTTGCTCCAGAGTAAAATCAAGCTGTCCCTGTTTTTTTTCTACGATTTCTTTTGCCTGTGCCATGGAAAGAGCTTCCCAGATTTCTTCATCAGAAGCATTTTCCCTGCCAAGCTTCATGTTTTCCCGGATAGTACCTTTAAACAGCACGGCCTTTTGGGGAACAATTCCGATTTTGCTGCAGAGATCTGCCTGAGAATACTTACGGATATCCTGACCGTTAAGAAGAACCGTTCCCTGATCTGCATCATAAAATCGGGAGATCAGATTTACAAGGGTTGTTTTTCCGCTTCCGGTGCCGCCGATAATACCCACTGTCTGTCCTTTTCTGGCTGTGAAACTAATATTGGAAAGACTGGGAGCCTTGGTTCCGGCATAGGAAAAGGTAACGTCCTGAAAAGCAACTGCGCAGTCTGAGTCAGTCTGAGTTTCGGTTTCAGCCACATAGTTCATAGAAGACCGGACGTTCAGAATATCAGCTACACGGCCTGCGCAGGCGGCTGCTTTATTCAGTGTGATGATCAGAGAGGCAAGCTTAATAAGCTCAACGATCATCTGAGCCATGTAATTGTAAAGAGCTACGGTTTCGCCCTGCTGCATACTGCCCATATTTACCTGGAGCCCTGCTGTACTGATGAGAAAAACAGTGGCAATATTAATAAGTACATAGGTAGCCGGATTCAGAAGCGCAGAAAGCCGTCCCACAAATTCGTTAAGCCTGGTCAGTTCACGGTTACTCTCGTCAAAATCTTTTACAGCTTCTCTTTCCCGGCAGAAAGCCCGTATCACGCGGACTCCGGTAAGATTTTCTCTTGTAAGACCTGTAACTCTGTCAAGCTTTCCCTGAACTTTACGGAAAAGCGGAATGCTGAGATACATAATAACAAAAACAACAAGAAAGAGGACCGGGATTGCCACAACAAACACCAGGGCGCAGCGTACATTAATGGTAAACGCCATAACCATGGAGCCCAGAACGATAAAAGGGCTGCGAAGCAGCAGCCTGAGTCCCATGTTCAGTCCGTTCTGCACCTGATTGATATCATTGGTCAGTCTTGTGATCAGGGTGGCGGTTCCAAGACGGTCAAGCTCAGAATAGGAAAGTCCCTGTACATGATCAAACACAGATTGACGAAGCTCTGCGGCAAATCCCGTACTTGCTTTTGCTGCAAAAAACTGGGCGGTGATACTGACAGTCAGACCTGCGCCTGCCATAAGGATCAGAATCAAAAAGCTCCGGATAATGACACCGCGGTTATTTTCTGCAATTCCCACATCAATCATGTGAGCGATCACAACAGGAACCATCAGGTCAAATACAACTTCCAGAAACTTGAAAAAGGGAGCAAGTATGGTCTCTTTTTTGTAGTTTTTTAAATAGACAGCGAGAGATCGCATGTTCTGTTTCCTCCGTTTCTATATAGGGTTTCTCAGGGGGAATCCTGATTGACAACCAATATTATACTCCTGTACAATGAGATAGAAAAGGAGAAAAAACAAATGAAAATAAGAAAAGCAGAGAGAAAAGATCTTTCCGATATTCTGAGGATTTATGCATATGCGAGAGAGTTTATGAAGGAGCATGGAAACCCTGACCAGTGGGGAATGGTTTATCCTTCTCCGGAGCTTGTCCGGGAGGATATGGAAAAGGGAATCTGTTATGTGTGCACGGAAGAAGAACATATTGCAGGTGTATTTGTGTTTTTTAAGGGAGAGGATCCTACTTATCGGATCATCCGGGAGGGCAGCTGGCACAGAAACAGCCCCTATGGAGTGCTGCACAGAGTGGCGTCTGACGGAAGTATAAAGGGGATCGCAAGGTTCTGTTTTGACTTTGCAAAAGAGAACTGTGATTATCTGAGAATCGATACCCATAAGGACAACATTCCCATGCAGAACACTCTGGCAAAAAACGGATTCTGCAGATGTGGGATCATTAATACTGACGACGGTTCCCCACGAATCGCCTATGACTGGGAAGCCTGAGAGAAAAATATTACAGAGGAGAATTTTATTATGAAGCGAAATGTTACACTGGAAGAAATTTCTGACGGAAATTTATATGAAGCAAACGACATGGTAAAGGCAGACTGTCAGGACTGCAAAGGGTGCAGCGACTGCTGTCAGGGAATGGGAGATACAGTGATTCTTGATCCTTTAGATGTGCACAGGCTTTGTGCGGGATTAAAAAAATCACCGGAGGAGCTTCTGGGAAGTGTTGTGGAGCTGGGAATCACTGACGGAAATATTCTTCCCCATCTTGCCATGAGAGGGGAGCAGGAGCGCTGTGTGTTTCTGAACACAGAGGGACGCTGCTCCATACATGACATCAGACCGGGATTCTGCAGACTGTTTCCTCTGGGGCGTTATTATACAGAGGACGGATTTAAGTATATTCTTCAGATCCATGAATGCAAAAAGAAAAACCGTTCCAAGATCAAAGTAAAAAAATGGCTGGATACCCCAAATCTGAAACAGTACGAAAAGTTTGTCCTGGACTGGCATAATTTTCTTCTGGATGTTCAGGAGGTATTTTATGAGACAGAGGATGAGACGTTGGTAAAAAACCTGAATATGTATGTTCTCAGCAGGTTTTATTATACTCCATATAAGGAAGATGAGGATTTTTATCCGCAGTTTTACGTCCGGCTGGAGGAAGCAAAAAAGCTTTTAGACCTTGGGGTATAACAGAAAAACAACAGTTAAAGGAAACGGAACTAAATGAGAAGCAGGCCTGAAAAAAGTGTTGACATTAAAATTTTCTGTCTGTATAATATGAAAAAGTTAGGACGCTAACTAAATAAATTGAGGTGCAGATTATGCAGGATATTGATGAAAAAATAAGGAACATGCATACGGGAAGACTGGTGAGGATGCTGAATCACCAGCTGAAACGGAATCAGAAGCCTGAGGAGGCTGTGGAGGATGACGAGCTGACGCCGATGCAGAGGCATATACTGAATTATATTTTGCTGGAAACTCTTCACAGAGATATTTATCAGAAAAATCTTGAAGAGGAGTTCCAGGTCAGGAAATCTACAGTATCAGGTATTCTCAAGCTGATCGAAAAAAACGGGTTTATCTACCGGGAAAGCGTAAAAGAGGATGCCAGACTGAAAAGAATCCTTCCCACAAAAAAAGCAGAGGCTCTGCGTCCAAGTATTCTGGAGCATATTCATGAAACCGAGATCCGTATGACTGAGGGTGTGTCAGAACAGGATCTTTTTCTGTGCAAAAAAGTTCTTTATCAGATGTGTCAGAATCTTGCAGAAAAAAACAGGGAGAATAAGGAGGTAGACAGAAAAGATGAATAAGACACTTTTACGATCAGTCCGGGAATACAAAAAACAGTCAGTGCTGGCTCCGTTATTTGTGATCCTTGAGGTACTGATGGAGGTTCTCATTCCCATGGAAATGGCAAAGATCATTGATGTTGGCATTGCCAAGGGGAATATCAACTACATTGTCCAGCGCGGGCTGATCCTTGTGGTCATGGCTATGCTGGCTTTGTGGTTTGGCGTGATCGCAGGAAAAATGGCGGCAGTGGCAGCAGCCGGCTACGCAAAAAATCTGAGACACGATATTTTTTATAAGGTACAGGAATTTTCTTTTAAGAACATCGATCATTTTTCCACTTCAGGACTTGTTACCAGAATGACAACAGATATTACAAACGTACAGATGGCATACATGATGAGTATCCGTCTTCTTGCAAGGGCTCCGATCATGGTGCTGCTTTCATGGGTCATGACATTAATGATCAATGTAAAAATCGCACTGTTATTCCTGATCGTGATTCCTCTTCTTGGCGGAACCCTGATCTTTATTGCAAAAAAAGCCCATCCCCATTTTGTCAAGGTATTTGATGAATATGATGTGCTGAATAATTCAGTTCAGGAAAATGTCAATGCATCCCGCGTGGTTAAGGCTTTTGTCAGAGAAGACTTTGAAATCCGTAAGTTTCATGGAATTTCCAAATATGTGTATGATCTTTTTACAAAGGCGGAAAAAATCGTATCATGGAACTCTCCGGTTATGCAGTTTACCATGTATACGGTGGTTCTTCTTCTGGTTGCCATCGGAGGAAAGAGCATTGTTCTTGGAAGTATGGCAACAGGAGAGCTTACCAGTGTGATCGTGTATGCGCTTCAGATCCTGATGTCCCTTTCCATGGTTACCTTTGTGTTTGTTATGATCATGATTGCAGAGGCATCTACAGACCGTATTACAGAGGTGCTGAAGGAAGTGCCGGAAATGGCAGATAATGAGGATTCTGTAAAAGAGGTTCCAAATGGAGAAATCGTATTTGACCATGTAAACTTCAGCTATGGAGGAAAGGGCGGAAATCTTTCCCTGAAGGATATTAATCTTCATATCAAATCCGGTCAGACAGTTGGAATTATCGGCGGAACCGGAAGTGCAAAGTCCACCCTGGTACAGATGATCCCCCGTCTCTATGATGTGACAGAGGGAAGCGTGAAGGTTGGCGGAATCGATGTACGTGATTATAACCTGGAAGCTCTGCGGGACCAGGTATCTATGGTTCTCCAGAAAAATGTGCTGTTTTCCGGTTCCATTTATGAAAACATTCGGTGGGGAGACGAAAATGCCAGTGATGAAGAGGTACAGAGAGTGTGCAGACTGGCTCAGGCAGACGGATTTATCAATGAGTTTCCAGCCGGATATAAAACCCAGATCGTTCAGGGAGGAAACAATGTTTCCGGTGGACAGAAGCAGAGGCTCTGTATTGCAAGAGCGCTTCTGAAAAAACCGAAGATCCTGATTCTGGATGATTCCACAAGCGCGGTTGACACAAAAACTGACGCACTGATCCGTAAGGCATTCCGTGAGGAAATTCCGGATACCACAAAGATCATTATTGCCCAGCGAGTTGCTTCTATTGAAGATGCCGACCAGATCATTGTTCTGGACGGAGGAGCTGTTGCAGGTGTGGGAACCTCTCAGGAGCTTCTTAAAACAAATAAAATTTACAGAGAAGTATATGAATCTCAGGTTCGGGGAGGTGAAGAGAATGAATAAGAAACAAAACGGAAAGCCAAAGCTGTCCAAGGATACTTTAAAGACAGCAAAGCGTCTTCTGAAATATGTGACCGAGACCTATAAAATGCGCTTTATTCTGGTATTTGTCTGTATTCTTATCAGCTCTGTGGCAACGATCTCCGTATCTTTGTCCCTGAAATTTTTGCTGGATGACTTTATTATTCCGCTGATCGGCCAGCAGAGTCCGGATTTTGCAGAGCTTTACCGGGCGCTTGCCGTTCTGGGCTGTATCTTTCTTCTGGGAGTGGTTTCCACCTTTATTTACACCAGAATGATGGTTTATATCGGACAGGGTGTTCTGAAAAAGGTGAGAGACGATATGTTTGAACATATGCAGACTCTTCCGATCCGCTATTTTGACCAGAGGACAAACGGCTCTATTATGAGTCTTTACACAAACGATACCGACACTCTGAGACAGATGATCAGTCAGGCAATTCCCCAGGCGCTGATGTCCTTTTTTACCATTATTGTCACTTTTATTTCCATGGTGGCATTGAGTCCGCTTCTGACAATTCTGGCTGTTGCAGTTATTTTTGTTATGACTTTTGTTACCAGAAAGATCGGTGGGAACAGTGGAAAGTATTTTGTCAGCCAGCAGATGTCCCTGGCAGATGTAACCGGCTTTGTGGAAGAGCGCATGAACGGACAGAGAGTTGTCAAGGTATTTAACCATGAAAGAAAATCAGAAGAAGAGTTTGATAAATTAAACGAAGCTCTTTTTGAAAGCGCTTCCAGAGCAAATACTTTTGCAAATATGATGGGACCGGTAATCGGAAACATCGGAAATCTTCAGTTTGTTCTTACAGCAGTTCTGGGCGGTTTCCTTTCTGTTATCGGAGTAGGCGGAATCACTCTTGGAGTTATGGCTTCCTACCTTCAGTTTACAAAAAGCTTTACTCAGCCGTTTATGCAGGTGGCTCAGCAGTTTAACTCCATTGTTATGGCGCTTGCAGGAGCAGAGCGTATTTTCCAGCTGATCGACGAGGAGCCGGAAAAAGATGAGGGTTATGTAACTCTTGTAAATGCCAGAAAGGATGAAAACGGAAATATTGCAGAATGTAAGGAGCGCACAGGAATGTGGGCATGGAAACATCCTCATTCTGCAGACGGTTCTGTTTCCTATACAGAGCTGACCGGAGATGTTGTTTTTGAGAATGTAACCTTTGGCTACAATGAAGATAAAGTAATCCTGAAAAATATCAGCCTGTATGCAAAGCCTGGACAGAAGCTTGCTTTTGTAGGTTCCACAGGAGCCGGAAAGACTACGATCACCAACCTGATCAATCGTTTTTATGATATTCAGGAAGGAAAGATCCGCTACGACGGAATTAACATCACAAAGATTAAAAAGGATGATCTCCGCCGTTCTCTGGGAATTGTCCTGCAGGATACTCATCTGTTTACCGGTACGATTATGGATAATATCCGCTATGGAAAGCTGGATGCCACAGACGATGAGGTTTACCAGGCAGCGCGTCTTGCACATGCAGATCAGTTTATCCAGATGCTTCCTAATGGATATCAGACAATGCTCAGCGGCGACGGCGAGGAGCTCTCACAGGGACAGAGACAGCTTCTGTCCATTGCCAGGGCAGCAGTGGCAGATCCGCCTGTACTGATTCTTGACGAGGCTACTTCAAGTATTGATACACGAACAGAGAGTATTGTACAAAAAGGTATGGACAATCTGATGAAAGGACGTACTGTATTTGTAATCGCACACAGACTTTCCACAATCCGCAACAGTAATGCGATCATTGTTCTGGATCATGGAAATATTATTGAAAGAGGCGATCATGAGGATCTGATCAAAATGAAAGGAACCTATTACCAGCTTTATACAGGAAAGCTGGAACTGTCATAAAATCATATACAGATAAAAAAAGAGACACTGCACAGGAAATGGATGTTCCGGGGAGCTTCCCCCGGAGCGCATTTCCGGATGCAGTGTCTTTTTTCTGTAAATATTTTTAAAAGACAGAAGTAATGATCTGAGCTGCAGAAGGTTTATTAGAAACAGCCTGATCAATGAAAGGAAGTTTTTTATTCTGCAGACTCAGAAAGATTACAGGAATTTTCTGAGAGGTACAGTAAGAACCCGAAGAGTCCAGTAGAAGATTTTCTTTCCTGTACTGAGTTTTTTTGGAACATAGTTTTCGCCCTGAATATAGTTTTCGTCAGATCCTATGGTTTTACTGTAGGTCTTGTCTGTTTCTGCTTCTTTTCGGATCATGGAATTTAATTTCTCTGAGTCAATGGCAAGCATCAGCTCTGTATCCTGGTAGGTGCTTCTCATATCCAGATTGTAGGAGCCCACAATACTCATTCTGTCATCGATCAGAACTGCTTTTGTATGGCAGGAATGACCGCCCATAAATTCATAAACCTTTGCGCCGGTTTTCCAGATTTTTTCTTTCTGGTTCAGATAATCCGTGCATCCCCAGGGGTTTGCTCCGCTGGCAACATCATTGGTAATGATTTCAAGGGGAATATTGTTGTCCTTCAGGTCTGTAAGATCCTGGTACATCTCTTTTCCGCAGATGATATAGGGGGTGTAGATAAGCGTTTCTTTTCCCTGAAGCATAAGCTGGTGGATGGAATACCACATCCAGGGCTCTTTGTTTTCTGCTTCCAGAGGATTGCAGAGAAGGGAAATTTTATTTGTCTCAAAGGTGAGCTTCTGGAAATCCCAGTCTGTATAAGCCTCGGGATATGTTTCTTTCAGCTTCTGATAACGGTTGTTCAGAGAAACGATACATTCCTGAATTTCATCAGAAAGTTTTTTGCAGGTAAACTCCCGGCTGTCCTTCAGAGCCCATATTTTTTCAAAATAAGCTCTGAGCTGATAGAGAGAGGAAGCTTTATTATCTTCTGTCTCATACACAAAAATTTCTCGGTCAATATTTTTTGATTTGGAGTAATCCCCAAGAAACAGATTGGTCGTATTTCTTCCTCCCAGCAGGAACATCTGATGGTCAATGATCAGATATTTGTCATGGAGACGGGCCTGCATTTTCCAGGGCTTTAAAGGCGTGAGCGGATTGTAGATGCGAAGAGAAATGTTCTCATGGGAGGCCAGAGCCTGAAACCACTGGGTTCCTTTTCCCTTTACATCCAGAAAACCGCTGAAGCCGTCAATGATCACCCGGACTTTTACGCCTCTGTCCGCGGCGCTCATAAGCGCGGCCATAACATCTTTTCCGCCTTTGTCAGCGTTAAAGTCAAAGGTAGAGAGAATAATTTCCTGCTCTGCCTGTTGGATGATCTGAAGGCGATAGAGAAGAGCGTCTGTGTTGTCGTTTATGTAGGCGATCCGCTCGCTTCCCGCCTGGGAGCTGTAAAACTCTCTCTGACTGAAGTCATTCTGAAAATTTTCTGAAACTTTTTTGTGCCGCAGATAAGGCACTGTAAGCAGAGCAATATAGATTAAAATAAGAATAAAAATAATCCTGCCCGGTGTCAGAAGCCCAAAGAAAAACCTGCGTTTCATGTTCATTCACCACTTTCTTTTTTTCTAACTGGTATGACAGTTTTATAGTTGTAATGAAACATTCTATGCCAAATCAGGAAAAAAGTAAAGAAGAAAAATGTTAATCTTTCGTCAATTTTTTTAGGAGATTCTTTTCATTGTGATTTTGAACAGAAGGGGAATCTTGCAAGGATAAGAATAATAGAGTAATATACATAATAAGCAGGAGGGAGAATAATGCGTGTAATAATATGTGATGATGAAAAAAGCACTTGTGCTGAAGTGGAGAATATGCTCAGAGATTTTGCATTTGAAAAGTGCATGAAACTGGAAGTGGATGTATTTTTTGACGGAACTGCACTGACAGAGTATCTGAAAAGAGAAAAAGCGCCGGATATCCTTTTTTTGGACATTGAACTTCCAGGAATGGACGGTGTTGAGGTGGGAAAATATGTCAGAGATATATTGAGAAATTTACATATGTTTTTGGTATATATATCTTCAAAGGAAGAATACGCGTTAGAGTTATTCCAAAATCAACCGTTTGATTTTCTGATTAAACCCATAAAAAAAGAACGACTGTATCATGTTATGGAAAAAATATTTTGTATTTCTGACAAAAGCGAGTGTAATTTTGAGTATAAAAATCAGGGAAACAGTTACCGGGTTATGTATAAGGACATTTTGTATTTTCAAAGTGATGGACGAAAAATTA
The DNA here is from genome assembly GCF_000433815.1 of Blautia sp. CAG:257. Taxonomy (NCBI): domain Bacteria; kingdom Bacillati; phylum Bacillota; class Clostridia; order Lachnospirales; family Lachnospiraceae; genus Blautia; species Blautia sp. CAG:257. The sequence continues at coordinate 1,886 of NZ_HF999032.1, read as the reverse complement.
ATATTGTAATGGAAAATGACAGTCAAAGTTTTTATGGAAAGTTGTCGGAGATTGAGCAGGAGTGCCCGGAAGGGCTATTTTTGCGTATTCATAAATCGTATCTAATCAATATGCATTATATAAAAGAAATAACTTATAAGTGGATAAAAATGATAAATGGAGATGTATTGGATATCAGCAGATCTAATCGTGTAACAATAAGAAGAAAATTAATGGAGAGTATGTCAGATGAACTTCGTCATAATATTTGAGCAGGTTCTTATATTACTTTCAAATGGAATACGATTTTATGCTGTTAAGAGATATATTGATTTTTTTGTTTCCAGGGATAAGAGCCGTTGGAAATATAACTGGTTGTTATATATTTTTGCATGTATTGGGACTTATTTTGTCAGTGCTGTATTTTCATCTCTTATTTTAAATGTTCTTATAAACATTCTTGCTATATTTATGCTGACCATACCCTATCAGATAAAGAAATCTGAAAAGGTATTAATGACATTTGTTATATATGTGGTTAATATGTTAGCAGATGCTATAGTAGTTCAATTACTGTCAGGATATGAAACAGGACAACAGGTAGAGGCGATTTATCATTTTATAATAAGCCTGGTAATTTTGATACCTACTGCCTTTTTCAAAATACCTAAAGACAGGAAAACAGATATTTTTCTGCCGTTTATGAATGTGTTTGTATTAGGTACGATTCCTCTTGTCAGCATTATTTGTACCCAGAGTGTCACAGTTGCATCGAAATATAATAAGCTGGTCATCCTTATAGTTGCATTTAGTCTGATACTGATTAATTTTTCTCTGTTTTATTTATATTATGTATTAACGAAATTTTATTCGAGCCAAATGAAGCAGAAAGAGTTGGAACGAACTGTTGATGTATACGCATATCAACTCGATGTTTTGCAGGAGTCTCAGGAACAGATAAAAAAATTGCGGCATGATATGAAGCATCATTTAATAGAATTATCTGCTATAGCACAGCATGGTAAGAATGAGGATATGGTACGTTATGTGGAGCAGATGGAAAAATTTATGCTGAACCCTGCCGAAAAGGTTTCTACTGGAAATAAGGATATTGACGGAGTTCTGAATTATATGCTTAGAAAGGCAGATGATTTATTGAATATTGTGGATATAGATATTCAGATTCCAAACTGTTTATGCAGTAAGAATTTTAATGTTTGTGTTGTTTTGGGAAATCTGATTGACAATGCAGTCAGGGAATCTGATAAATCGGATGAAAAATATTTATCTGTCAGTATACGTGCCAAAAAGGATATATTAATTATTCTGATTGAAAACAGTTATGCTGGTACAATTATAAAAAAAGATCAGAAATTCAGAACCAGTCAAAAGGATGCAGATATCCATGGAATTGGTCTGGAAAGTGTGAAACAGGTAGTGGATGCTTGTAATGGAGATATGAAAATCGAGTATTCGAAAAAGCGTTTTCAGGTGCAGGTATTATTGTATTTATCAAATATTGTATAAAAAGTGAAAAGAGCCTAGGCCATAGGGCTCTTTTTTAGTGCTGATTTTTACAAAAATAGATACAGTTTTTTACATATAGAAGATTGGAGGACATATTTATGATATGATAAAAAATAATATCAAAGGGAGGAAACAACATGATGAAAAGAAAAAAATCAGTATTAGGAAAGAAAATAATAGGAGGCATTGCAAAAAAAATGGCAGAAAGGGATGCAAACACAACATGTGCATTTTTTGCTTATCAGCCCAGACTCCCTCTTGCAGTAAAGAAGATGAGAAAATCCTGATTGTGAAAAAGGGTATTCAGCAAAAATAATAAATGATATAGATATTTTAAAACTGTGGTGCTAGAATATAAATAGTACAAGTCAAAATGAGAA
>NZ_HF999031.1:141498-158049 GCF_000433815.1 Blautia sp. CAG:257 | reverse complement strand
AAAACCTTGATTTTAAAGGAAAAAGACTTGACTATATAGGGAGGAGACAAGATGAGTAACAACACCAAAAAAGACTACACACAGCTTCATATCCATGCATCAGAACATCCGAAAGCATATGCTCCCCATATTCTGATCCTGAATATTGTAATGAGTGTGCTTGGTGCGATCATTGGTCTGGAACTGATCGTGCGTACCGGAGTGGCGCCCAACACTTCGATCGTAGGAGCATTGTTTGCGATTATCATATCGCGAATTCCCATTGCAATCCTGAAAAAGTATCAGAGTATTCACTGCCAGAATCTGATTCAGACATCCATCTCCGGAGCAACCTTTTCAGCAGCAAACTGCTTCCTTCTTCCCATTGGTGTTCCGGTTATTATGGGAAGAATGGATCTGATGTACCCGATGCTGATCGGTTCTTTTCTGGCAACCATTATTGATGCCACAATTCTTTATAAAACCTTTGACAGCGAAATGTTTCCGGCAGAAGGGGCATGGCCTCCGGGCGTAGCTTCCGCAGAATCCATTCTTGCAGTTGTACAGAAGGGCAAAAAAGCTCTTTTGCTTCTGGCTGGTATGGGAATCGGTATTGGCGGTAAGATGATCGGTATTCCAACAGACCTTCTGGGTGTTTCCTGGTTTGGTGATTTTGTGGCAATGGCAGCTCTTGGCGTGGGAAGTCTTGTAATTGGCATTATTAAGACAAACGGATTTATCATTGATATTTTTGGAACAAGCCTTCCGGTTATTACAGATCTTTTCGGAGAAGGCGCTGATTTGATGGCCCGGCCCATATTCCAGTACATGCCTCATGGAATTATGATCGGAGCTGGTCTTATTTCCCTGATCCAGTGCGGACGTATGCTTTTGAAAAAAAGTGACGGCAACAGCGCTGCCGGAAAGTTTTCTTCCAGTATGGCAAATATGAAAAAAGCTCTCGGCGGCGGCTATGTGGCGTACCTGATCGTGGCAGTGCTTCTTGCAGTAATTACAGGAATCTGGTCAGATATGAGTATGTTCCAGCTGATTATCTGGGTTATATTTTCTGCATTTGCAGCCATTGCCTCTGAGCTGATCGTTGGTATTTCCGCCATGTATTCCGGATGGTTCCCGGGGTTTGCCACAGCTTTAATCTTTTTGATTGTTGGTATGCTGATCGGCTTCCCGGCAATTCCTCTTGGAATCCTTGTGGCTTATACCTCTGCTACCGGCCCGGCATTTTCTGATATGGCCTATGACCTGAAATGCGGATATATTCTCCGCGGCTGCGGTCAGGATCAGGAATTAGAGCTGGAAGGAAGAAAGCAGCAGTATTACTCTGAAATGATCGGCTTTGTGGTTGCCTTTGTTCTGGTTGCCATTATGGCAGGAAAATATTTTGACCAGGGACTTTTTGCTCCGGTAGATGCTACCTTTGCCGCAACCATTGAAGCCGGCGCAGGTGCAGGCGTTGCCAAATGGCTTGTGATCTGGGCAATCCCCGGCGCGATCATCCAGCTTCTGGGAGGTTCCAGACAGGTGGGCATCCTTTTTGCTACAGGTCTTCTGGTAGGCTCTACCATCAATGGTCTGACAATCCTGATCGCCCTTGTATTACGTTATGTTCTTGTAAAACGCAACAAAGAAAACGAGCAGACACTGAATATTCTGGGCGCAGGTTCTCTGGCAGGAGCCGCGCTGTACAGTTTCTTCACAGCAACGCTTTCTCTTGGAAAGAAAAAGTAACATAAGCTCACACTAGAAAGAAGGTTGATTTATGAAAACAAAAGGAATCAAACTGACAGAGGAGATTCTTGACGCTGCTCTTTACGGAGGAACCATCCTGGGAGGGGGCGGCGGAGGCGATGCAAAAAAAGGCCGCAAATACGCAAAGCTTGCAGTAGAGTATGCAGATCTCAGACTTTTAAGCGCTGAGGATCTTGACGATAACGACATGGTACTGACCGCCTCCCTTGTGGGCGCTCCAAATGCGGAGAATCAGTTTATGACTCCGGCAGATCTGGTAAAGACCATTGTTCTTCTTCAGAGAAACTGTGATTTTCCTGTTGCCGGGATCATTACCAATGAACAGGGCGGAGAAGCAACGGTAAACGGATGGCTTCAGGCAGCAGTTCTCGGACTTCCCCTTGTGGATCTTCCCTGCAATGGCCGCGCCCACCCCACAGGGGTTATGGGAAGCATGAATCTTCATAAGATTACAGATTATAAGACGGTTCAAGCCTGTGTTGGAGGAAATCCGGAAACAGGCAGCCATGTGGAATGTTTCTTTGAGGGAAGTATCGAACATACCTCAAAGCTGGTGCGCCTGGCTTCCATTGAGGCAGGCGGTCTGGTTGCAGTAGCCAGAAATCCGGTAAGTGTATCCTATGCGAAAAAGAACGGCGCTCCCGGCGGCGTACAGTTTGCCATTGAAACAGGAAAAGCATTCTTAAAAGGTCTTGATGCTTCTGTGGCGGAGGGCGTAAAAGAGCTGTGCGGCTTCCTGAAGGGACGGGTGCTTGCAAAAGGTAAGGTGGAGAATTTTTCCATTGAAACAACTGGCGGCTTTGATGTGGGATATGCCACAGTGGACGGATGTGAGCTTACCTTCTGGAATGAATATGCCACAGCAGAAAAAAATGGAGAACGACTGGCAACCTTCCCGGATCTTATTATGACAATTAATGCAGAGACAGGCGAGCCCGTAACTACAGCCATGATGGAGGAAGGCCTTGAGGTTTATGTGATTGCAGCAGATAAAGAAAACCTGAAGCTTTCTCCCACCATGTTTGAGCCGGAGCTTTTAAAAGCAACTGAGGACGTGATCAAAAAAGATCTGATCAGCTATCTTAAAAAATAAGGAGGACAGGATCATGTTAATGAAACAGATCATTGATGCATATGAAGTGCTGGACAGCACTTATGTTACAGGAGAAAAGGTAAAGGAATACCTTCTTGGCATTAAGCCGGATGCAAATATTGAGGTATATGAGCTTGTAGGTCCAAAAGGAAGCACAGATATGCTGAAAGTGCGTATTCCGGGCAAAAACGGAAAAATGAACGGCGGAGACGCGCCAACCATTGGACTTTTGGGACGCCTTGGCGGAATCGGCGCCCGTCCGGAGCGCATTGGCTTTGTATCAGACGGGGACGGAGCTCTCTGTGCCGTAGCTCTGGCTGCAAAGCTTCTGGACATGCAGAATAAGGGAGATATTCTGGACGGAGACGTATTTATTTCCACTCATATCTGTCCGGATGCTCCTACAGCGCCTCACGATCCGGTTCCTTTTATGGGCTCTCCGGTAGAAATGTCCCAGGTAAACAGAGAAGAGGTTTCTCCGGAGCTTGACGCCATCCTTTCTGTAGATACCACAAAGGGAAACCGCGTAATCAATACAAGAGGCTTTGCCATTTCTCCTACAGTAAAGGAAGGATATATTTTAAGAACCTCTGAGGATCTTCTGGAGCTGATGCAGATCACAACAGGAAAGCTTCCGTATGTGTTCCCGCTGGCAACTCAGGATATCACCCCATACGGAAACGACGTTCACCATCTGAACAGTGTGCTTCAGCCCTGTACAGCGACCAACGCGCCGGTTGTAGGCGTTGCCATTACAGCTGAGACTATGGTTCCGGGATGCGCCACAGGCGGTACACACGCAGCGGATGTAGAAGAAGCGGCACGCTTTATGCTTGAGGTGGCAAAGGCCTTTGGAAGAGGACAGTGCAGCTTTTATGACAAGGAGGAATATGCAAGATTACAGAAGCTTTATGGCAGCATGAAGCATCTGCAGACTCTAGGAAACGAATAAGGGGGCATGACTAATATGAAAATCGGGGCGGTTACAATCGGACAGTCTCCCAGAGTGGATGTGACAAAGGATATTATGGGGATCTTTGGCAGCTCTGTGGAACTGATCCAGGCAGGAGGACTTGACGGTCTTACAAAAGAGGAGATCAAAGCCTTTGCGCCGGAAAAGGACGATTATGTTCTGGTGTCCAGACTTACAGATGGCAGTTCTGTGACCTTTGCAGAACGCTTTATCCTGCCGCGCCTTCAGGCGGCTATAAAGAAAATGGAGGAAGAGGGCTGTGCTCTTGTAATGATGTTCTGTACAGGCAGCTTTCCGGAGAGCCTTTCCACAGAAAAAATCCCTCTGATCTATCCCTGCGATATTCTGGACAGGGTGGTTCCTCTGCTTACCAAAAGCTCACATATTATCTGCCTGACCCCTTCTCCCCTTCAGGAGGAGCAGTGCGCTGCAAAGTGGAAAAATTATGTACAAAAAGTAAGCGTAGTAGCTGCCTCTCCCTACGGAGACTGGGGGGAACTGGAAAAGGCGGCAGAGGAAATAAGTGGCATGGAGGGAGATCTTATTGTGCTGGACTGCATTGGATATACTCAGGAAATGAAAAAAATGTTCGCACAAAAAACCGGTAAGAAGGTTGTTCTGCCAAGAACACTTCTGGCCCGTGTAGTTTCTGAACTGACAGATTTGTAAGGCTACACACAGATGCAGATACCCCGGAAGTTGCCGGGAGAAAGGAAAAATCCGATTGTTTCTTTTATCGGATAACAAAAAAAGAAAATGGAACAGTTAATAAAAACAGCAGAGGGAATCCTTTCTTCCTGTCTGGCAGTGAAAGAAGGAGAAGAGGTTCTCATTGTCACAGACGATACAAGAAAAAGAATCGGGGAAGCTCTTTATGAAGCAGCCGGAAACCTTGGCTGCGAACGGCTTCTGATGGTGATGAAGGAGAGGGAGTTAAGCGGCCAGGAGCCTCCGAAGGCAGTTGCGGCAGCCATGAAAAACGCAGATGTGGTTGTTGCTCCTACGGCGCAGTCTTTAACTCACACCAATGCCCGTATAGAGGCTGCAAAGGCAGGTACAAGAGTTGCCACCATGCCCGGGATCACGGAAGAAATGTTTTCCAAAGGGGCGATGACTGCAGATTACGACCAGGTAGAAAAGCTGACAGAGGTTATTACAGAAAAGCTTACAAAAGCTTCGGAAGCCCGCATTGAAAAGGACGGTAAGGTTCTGAAGATTTCCCTGAAGGGAAGAAACGGCGTTCCAAGCCCCGGGGTATACAAAAAGCCGGGACAGTGTGGAAACCTTCCTTCCGGGGAAGCTTATATTGCTCCTCTTGAGAACGGCTCTGAAGGAGAAATGATCATAGACGGCTCCATGGTGGGTATCGGAAAGCTGGAAAGCCCTCTTCACATGGTGATCTCAGGTGGCAGGCTCCGTTCTGTTACCGGAGAAAAAAGCGAGAATCTGGATGTACTTCTGAAAAATGAGACAAACGGAACCCTCTGTGAGCTTGGTATTGGAACAAACGAGGCAGCCATATTAAACGGAATTATTCTTGAAGATGAAAAAGTTTACGGAACCGTGCACATTGCTTTTGGAACAAACACCTCTTTTGGCGGTGTGAATAAGGCAGAGTGCCACATGGACGGAATTATCCTTCGTCCCACCCTTTATCTGGATAATGAGAAGATCATCGAGGACGGCGTGTTCTGTATCTGAAAGGAGGAGGCTGTTTTGGAGAAAAAATTCAAGGTAGGTCTGATACGAGTCCTGACAACAGAGGATCAGGATATTCTTCTGGCTCACGAAAAACTTTTGAATCAATATTTTCCAATGCTTACGGTGGAAACAAAATGCATTCCCGACCAGTATGAAGGGATCCATTCTCCGGAGCTTGGCGCTCTTGCAGTCCCCAAAATCGTGGAAACCGCCAAAAGCTTCCGGGATGTGGATATGATCATTGTAAGCTGTGCAGACGATCCGGGAGTGGAGGAGATCCGGGAAGCTCTTCCGGGAATCCCGGTTACCGGAGGCGGTGAGACAACGCTTGCTCTTGCACGGAAATACGGAGAAAAAATCGGTGTACTTGGGATTACAGATTATGCCCCCAAAGCTTATGCAAAGCTTAATCCCCGCCAGCTTCTGACAGGAAGGCCGGATGGCGTTTACAGCACTCTGGATCTTATGACGCCGCAGGGCAGAAAAAGCACAGTAAATATGGCAAAAAAATTAAAAGAGCAGGGGGCGGATGTGCTTGCTCTTGCCTGTACAGGCATGGCAACGATCGGAATAGCAAAAGAGCTTGAAGAAGCAGCAGGTATTCCGGTCATCGATCCTGTTATGGCTGAGGGACTGTTTGCATATTTTGAATATCTGAAAAAATAAAACAGCTTTAGGGACAGAATATTTTACGTCAGGGAAACCGGTAAAATGTTCTGTCTTTTTGTATGGTTTTGTGATAAAATCGTAAAGAATAAACAAAGGTGGAGGAAAAAGAGATGAATGAGTATCTGAAACAGGTAAACAGTCTGCCTTTTTATCTGATCACAGGCGGCGTGCTTCTGTTTATCCTGATCATGTGTGTGGTGTTTCTGGTAAAAAGCTACCGGGCGGGAATCGCCATTGGAATGGATAAGAAGGTGATGAGACGGGCCATTATGTCAAGCGCAACCTTTTCCGTTCTTCCGGGCGTCAGTATCCTTCTGGGCGTGATCGCTCTCAGCGGAAGCCTTGGAGTTCCCTTATCCTGGCTGAGGCTTTCTGTGGTGGGAGCTTTACAGTACGAGCTGAACGTGGCTGAGATCGCGGCAACCGGAATGGGACTTTCCGGCCTTAAAGTAAGCGAGATGTCCATTGGCGCCTTTACCACCATAGCTCTGGTTATGACAGCCGGAATTTTAAGCGGCATCACCTGCTGCATCTTCGGACTGAAAAAATATCTGGGCAAGGTGCAGAAAAAAGAAAAGAAAAATGACAGCGGCAGACCTGGCTTTGGCACTTATGCCACCATCGCCATGTTTATCGGTCTGTGCAGCGCATATATCGGTTCCTATGTGGGAACCTGGACCGCTTTCAAAAACAGTACGCCTCTTCTGGTGGCAGGAATTTCCGCCCTGGCTATGGCGGTATTTGAATACCTGATCGTAAAGAAAAAAATGGAGTGGCTGGAAAATTTCAGTATTGCAGTCAGTATGATTATTGGAATGGCAGCTGCTGTTCTGATCAATCTGTAGGAGGATCATATGGATAAAGAAAAATTTTTGGAAGAATTTAACAGACAGCAGCACCGGCTTGGAAGGATCATGCTGATATCAGCAGCGCTTCTGCTTCTTGCAGTTCCTTTTATGCTTGGTGCCATTTACGGAGCTTTCCCGGATTTTAAGGGCTTTATTAACGGCTTTATCAAGGTGGGAATTGTTTATATTCCGGTAGGAATTGTGGAATTTCTTGTTTATGCCCCCATGCTTGGAAATGGAGGAAGCTATCTTACCTTCCTTACGGGAAATGTGACCAATCTTAAAATTCCCTGTGCCATGAATGCAAGGGATATTGCAAAAACAGAGGTGGGAACTGCGGAAAATGAAATCATTTCTACCTTAAGCGTAGCATCCAGCTCCATTGTGACCATGCTGGTGATCTTTGCCGGAGTCCTTCTTCTGGTTCCTCTGACACCGGTTCTGGAAAACCCGGTTCTGACCCCGGCATTTGATACGGTTGTCCCGGCGCTTTTCGGCGCTCTTGGACTGAAATACTTTAAAAAGAGCATGAAGATTGCAGCTATTCCGCTACTTTCCATGACCCTTCTCTGTGTGTTTGTTCCGGCAGCCATTTCCCAGACAAGCATCCTGCTGATCCCTGCAGGTGGAATGGCGCTTCTGATCGGATATATTTTATGGAAAAAAGACAAGCTTTGATAAGGAGGAGTATTATGAACGGCAAAGCAAATGAAAGAGAACTGCTTTATGGTGAAAAACTGGGAAAAATGATCCGCTGCGAGACGATTTCCAATGCCTTTCAGCAGGATCTCAGTAAATTTTACAGATTTCATGAGGTTCTGGAAAAGCTGTTTCCGAACATTCACAAAGTCTGTGAAAAGCATGAGTTTAACGGAAGTCTTCTTTTTAAGTGGAAGGGAAAAGGCCAGGGAGAGCCCATTCTCTTTATGAGCCACCAGGATGTGGTAGAGGCTTCCGGAGAATGGAAGCACGAGCCTTTCAGCGGAGAAATTGCAGACGGCGCTGTATGGGGAAGAGGAACGGTAGATACCAAGGGCAGTCTGTTCTGCTTTCTTCAGGCTGTGGAGGAGCTGATCGCAAAGGATTATGTTCCGGCATGCGATGTTTATCTTGCAAGCAGCTGTACAGAGGAGATCGGCGGAGAGGGCGCGCCTCTTACCGTAAAATGGCTTCAGGACAACGGCGTGCATTTAAAATTCCTTATGGACGAAGGCGGAATGATCAAGGAAGAGCCCATGAAGGGAGTAAAAGGCCGGTTTGCCATGGTAGGCTGTCTGGAAAAGGGCTATGGAGATATCCGTTTTACTGCAAAGGGAAACGGAGGACATGCCAGCGTTCCCCAGAAACAGACGCCTCTTACCCGTCTGGCTGCTTTTATGATGGATATTGAGAATCATAACCCATTTACCTCAAAAATGAACCCTACGGTAGCGGAAATGTTCCGGAGAATGGCTCCTTATACAGAGGGGGCTCTGGGCAAGGTTATGAAATACGAAAGACAGCTTGAACCTCTTCTGGAAAAGCTGCTGCCAAAGGTAAATCCTCTTGGAGCTGCCATGATCACCACAACCCTTAATTTTACTATGGCAAAGGGCTCTGACGGACTGAATGTGATTCCCCAGGAAGCTTCTGTAACAGGAAATATGCGTTTCATTCATCATCAGGGAGTAGAGGAAAGTCTTGCTCTGGTATCAAAAATTGCTGAGAAATACGGCATCGAAACAGAGCCGATCCTGATTCATCAGCCCTGCCCGGTAGTGGATTATAAAGGAAAGCCTTTCCGCCTTATAGAGCATGTGGTGAAAAAAATGTACCCGGGCGTGATCGTTGCTCCATATGCCATGACAGGAGGCACAGACGCCAGATTCTATACTCCTGTGTGTGAAAACAGCATCCGTTTTGCACCTCTGGAAATCAATGAACAGCAGTATCAGAGTATTCATGGAATTGACGAAAATATCAGTATTTCCGCCCTTCCTCCTGCAGTTGATTTTTATAAGAGAATCGTGCGCCACATGGAAGGATGGAAAGAATAAAATCCATATCAGAAAACAATTACAACGGAGGGATCATTATGAGTAAAAACACAATCAGCGGACAGCGACAGATGGATTTTGTCTCAAAATTTAACTATATCAGAGAGGCCGGAACCCCTACAGAGGAAAAGGCCGCTTCCCTGATTCAGGAAGAATTAAAGAGCTTTGGCATGGAAAGCCGCATAGAAGAATTTTCCTTTGATGCCTGGGGGATCCGAAAGGCAGAGCTTACCATTACAGAGCCCTATCATAAAACCTATCAGGTGACAGGATATCAGAGATGCGGAAGCACAGCCGAAGAGGGCGTGGAAGCAGAGTTTCTGTATGTGGAAAACGGAGATGATATCAGTCTTTCTCATGCAGCAGGCAAAATCGTTATGGTCAACGAGATCGTGCGGAAGGATCTGTACCTTCGCCTTATAAAAGCAGGGGTTGCAGGCTTTGTAAGCATCAGCGGTTCTCCTGTAGATGAAGGAGAGGACCGCATCCCAAGAGCTGCCGCCATTCCTCAGAAGGTATACGAATCCTTAAATGAAAAAGAACTGATCCAGGGTGTTGGCGTTCACTATCTTGACGCAGTGGAAATGGTAACACGGGGGGCAAAAAAAGCACAACTTACTCTTATTCAGGAGGAAGTAAAGCGCACCTCCCGCAATGTGGAGGCAAGGATCCAGGGTACGGACAGAGCAGACGAGATCCTGACGCTTACCGCTCACTACGATTCTGTTCCGGAAGGTCCGGGAGCCTATGACAACATGGCAGGCGCAGCCATTATTATGGAGGTGTGCCGTTATTTAAAGGAGCATCAGCCAAGAAGAACCGTGGAATTTGTATGGTTTGGCGCAGAAGAAAAAGGCCTTCTGGGAAGCCACCATTATGTAAAGCTTCACCAGCAGGAGCTGAATCAGCACAGATTCAACATGAACGTAGATCTTGCCGGCCAGCTTGTTGGCGGAAACGTGATCGGCGTTACCGCAGATCCGTCAGTGTGCGCTATGCTTACCTACCTTGCCCGTGAAACAGGCATTGGCATGACGACCAAAAATCAGATCTGGGGAAGCGACTCCAATACCTTTGCATGGAAGGGAATCCCTGCCATGACTTTAAACAGAGACGGCTTTGGAATGCATACTCATTACGATACCGTGGAACTTCTTTCCGCCTGGTCCCTGGAAAGAAGCGCCAGGCTTTTAGCTCACATTGCAGAAAGCCTTTCTGATATTGACAGTATGCCGTTTCCACAGAACATTCCTGAGGAATTTAAAAAGCAGCTGAATGAATATTTTGGCGTGTAGGGTTTTAAATGAACGAAATCTGTGATAAACTTACCAGTAGAGGGAATACTAAAATTCCATGGGGATTTCCACGCAAAATAGTGCTGTGTAAACAGCAGTTTATTTCGTATTCTCTGTACCAGTATCAATACAAAGGAGATGGAAAGAATGACCGTACAGGAACGGCTTGCCGCTCTTCGAAGCCTGATGAAAGAAAAACATGTGGACGCTTATCTGGTTCCCACAGACGACTTTCATGGCTCAGAATATGTAGGCGATTATTTTAAATGCAGAAAATATATTACAGGATTTACCGGTTCTGCGGGAACCGCAGTGATCACTTCCGATATGGCGGGACTTTGGACAGACGGAAGATATTTTATCCAGGCTGCCCAGCAGCTTGAAGGAACCACTGTCACACTTTTTAAAATGGGAGAGCCAAAGGTTCCTACCGTTCACGAATTTCTGAAGGATAAGCTGACAGAAGGCATGTGCCTTGGATTTGACGGAAGATGCGTAAGCGCTGCCGAGGCAGAGGAACTGAAATCCCTTCTTGCAGACAAAAATATCAGCTTTTCCGTAGAGGACGACCTGATCGGAGAAATCTGGAATGACCGTCCGGAGCTTTCCTGCCAGCCGGTTATGGAGCTTGAGGAAAAATGGACAGGAAAGTCAAGAGCAGAGAAATGTGCGCAGATCCGAGATAAGATGGCGGAAAAAGGCGCAGATGCCTTTATCCTTACCTCTCTTGACGATATTGCGTGGCTTTTAAATATCCGCGGAAACGATATCCACTGCTGCCCGGTAGTGCTTTCCTATCTTGTTATGACCCAGGATGAGATTCTTCTTTTTGCCAATGAGAAGGCCTTTGATGCCGCAGTAAGAACCTCTCTGGAAAAAGACGGCGTGGTTCTGAAGCCTTACAATGATATTTACCAGTATGTGAAAACCGTTCCGGAGAACAGAACCGTTCTTCTTTCCAGAAAAAGCGCAAACAGCCGTCTGGTCAGCAGCCTTCCGGAAAGTGTGAAGATTCTGGATGAAGAAAATCTTACCCTTCTTCCAAAAGCCATCAAAAATCCGGTTGAGGTGGAAAACGAGCGCATCGCCCATATCAAAGACGGCGTAGCTGTGACAAAATTTATCTACTGGCTGAAAAAAAACGTAGGAAAAACAACGATCACAGAGCTCAGTGCGGCAGACCATTTATTTTCCCTTCGCAAGGAGCAGGAAAACTTTCTGGACAACAGCTTTGATCCTATTGTTTCCTATGCAGGTCATGCGGCAATCTGCCACTACAGCCCGTCACCGGAAACAGATATTCCTCTGGAACCTCACGGCCTGGCGCTGTGCGATACAGGCGGACATTATCTGGAAGGTTCCACCGATATCACAAGAACGGTTGTGCTTGGCCCGGTAACGGAAAAAGAAAAGAAATATTTTACCCTTGTGCTGAAAGGACACCTGAATCTTGCAGCAGCAAAATTCCGTTATGGATGTACGGATCTTAATCTGGATTACATTGCAAGAGAACCATTATGGCAGTTAGGTGAAGACTATAATCATGGAACCGGACACGGTGTGGGATATCTTCTGAATGTCCATGAAGGGCCAAACCGTTTCCGCTGGAAAACAGCTCCCGGACAGTCTGCCTGCGTTCTGGAAGAGGGTATGATCACCTCCAACGAGCCGGGCTATTATGTAGAGAATGAATTCGGTATCCGTCACGAGAATCTGATCGTATGCAAAAAAGCAGAAAAGACTGCTTACGGACAGTTCATGTGCTTTGAGAACCTTACCATGGTTCCTTTTGACCTGGACGGCATTGCTCCGGAACTTTTATCAGCTCATGAAAAAGAGCTTTTAAACCAGTATCATGCAGAAGTTTATAAAAAAATTTCTCCTTATCTTGACGAGGAGGAAAAGCAGTGGCTGAAAGAAGCTACAAGGGAAATCTGAGAGCCCGGAAGGGATATTAATAAACACACTCTATCGGGAGGGGCTGGATTCAGATCTGGTCTCTTCTGATTTTTTACTTTTATATGAGAAATACAGCTCACATTTTCCTGCGTATGCAGCCTGTTCAAACAGTCTCGTATTATGCAGATGCTGGGAAAGATGTATGAAAAAAAGGAGAATTTCTGTGAAATCATTTTATATTAACGGAACAGTTATCACCATGGAAGATGATGCCTTATATGCGGAAGCAGTATGTGCAGAAAACGGGAAGATTCTTGCAGTTGGCGATCAGGATGAGATTATGAAGCTCTATGAAGAGCAGGATGAGATCATTGACCTTCACGGAGGCGCCATGCTTCCGGGATTTATTGACGGACACTCTCATTTTGTGGGCGTGGCAAATGCAATGAGACAGTGCGACCTTTCCTCCTGCGAAAGCTTTCAGGACATTATAGATACAATGAAAGACTTCAAAGATCAGAAGGATCTTCCAGAAGGCGCATGGCTGACAGGCTGCAATTACGATCACAATTTTCTGAAGGAGGGGCGTCACCCTAACAGAGAAGTTCTGGATCAGATCAGTACAGAGAATCCGGTTCTTCTGATCCACGCATCCTCCCATATGGGCGTGACAAACAGCAAAGGTCTTCAGCTTCAGGGAATTGATGAGCATACAGAGGATACCTCTGACGGACGTTACGGACGCATGGAGGGCACGCAGATTCCTGACGGATATATGGAAGAAAAAGCCTTTCTCAGCTTCCAGTCCGGGATTCCTGCCGGTTCACCGCAGGAGCTTATGAATTTGATCGTGGAAGCCCAGAATATTTATTCCAGCTATGGTATTACAACCGTTCAGGACGGAATGGTGGGAAAGCCCTTATTCCAGCTTTTAAAAGCAGCCTCAGATATGGGACTGCTGCATCTCGATGTAGTTGGGTATCTTGATATTACCACAGCTTCTGAGCTTATCGAGGAAGAAAATGATTATACCGGAAAGTATCACAATCATTTAAAGATGGGCGGATATAAAATCTTTCTGGACGGTTCGCCTCAGGGTAAGACAGCCTGGATGACAGATCCCTATGAGGGAGAAAAAGACTATTGCGGATATCCCATCTACAAAGACGAACAGCTGCGAACCTACATTAGACTGGCACTTGACAAAAAGCAGCAGCTTCTGGCTCACTGCAATGGAGACGCGGCAGCAGAACAGTATGTTTCTCAGTTTGAAAAGGAGCTGGCCTTAAGGGAGGATAAGGATATCCACAGAGCGGTTATGGTACATGCCCAGCTTGTACAAAAAGAACAGCTTCGCCGTATGGCGGAAATCGGAATGATCCCAAGCTTTTTTGTGGCTCATACCTATTACTGGGGAGACATTCATTTAAAAAATTTCGGAGAAAAGCTCGGAAGCCAGATCTCTCCGGTAAAGGATGCCATAGGATATGATATGAAGTATACCTTCCATCAGGATTCTCCGGTAATCCCGCCGGACATGATGAAAACAGTTTCCTGCGCCGTAAACCGCATCACAAGAAAAGGCAGAAGCATTGGAGAAAACCAGAGGATTTCTGTTCTGGATGCTCTGAAAGCAATCACAAAATACGGGGCATATCAGTATTTTGAGGAAGATACAAAAGGAACCATTGCGCCTGGCAAAACAGCAGATTTTGTGGTATTAGACCAGAATCCTCTGACAGCAAAGCCAGAAGATCTGGCAGATATCAAAGTGCTGCTGACGATCAAAGAAAATCAGGTGGTATTCAGGAGAGGGGAATGAAATAAGGAAAAGCAGAAACAAAATTATAGAAGCAGTTGTTTAAACAAAAGTATTAAATGAAAGAACAGGAAATTTATTGGGAAAATCGAAGATATACAGAAATCTTGTCTGTAAAATGTTTCACCCCAATAGATACGACAATGGGCTGATAGAAATATCAGCTCATTTGACTTTCGATTTGTCAGCTAATATGGACAAAACTAAGAAAACGTAAGGTTGTTGAGTATTGAAAATTCCATCTTTCCGTGTTAGAATGAGGACTGATTAAATACAGGATTACAGCAATATTTGTCAGAAATATTGTTTTACTTAAGATATGAGGTAGGAAGCACTTGAATACAAATATAAACACAGAAAACGAAAATACAACTATTGACATCAAGAAACTGTCACCAATGATGGCCGAATATGTAAAAACAAAGCAGCAGTATAAGGACTGTATTTTATTCTACCGTCTGGGTGACTTCTACGAAATGTTTTTTGAGGATGCTCTGACCGTTACAAAAGAGCTGGAGATCACTTTGACAGGCAAAGACTGCGGACTGGAAGAAAGGGCCCCCATGTGCGGGGTCCCCTTTCATGCTGCGGAAACCTATATTAACCGTCTGATCGAAAAAGGCTATAAGGTTGCCATCTGTGAGCAGGTGGAAGACCCGAAAAAAGCAAAGGGACTGGTAAAAAGAGAGGTCATCCGTGTGGTAACTCCGGGAACCACTCTGGATGCGGCTTCTCTGGATGAATCCAAAAATAATTATTTGATGTCCATTGTGTCTATGGAAGATCACTTTGGCTGCGCCATTGCGGATATTTCCACAGGCGACTGTTTTCTTACAGAGGTAGATAAACCGCAGAAGCTTCTGGATGAGATCAATAAATTTGTTCCTGCCGAGATCATCTGCAACGATGCATTTTTTATGAGCGGCGTGGATACGGATGATCTGAAAAACCGTCTGGGTATCTGTGTATTCCCTCTGGATGCCTGGTATTTTGACGACAGTCTGTGTAAGCGGACTTTAAAAGAGCATTTTCATGTAAATACTCTGGAGGGCCTGGGAATCCAGGATTATGACAGCGGAGTGATCGCTTCCGGCGCTCTGTTCCTTTATCTTCAGGAAACCCAGAAATCAGCGCTTTCTCATATGGCCGGGATCCGCCCCTATGCGGCAGAAAAATATATGCTGATCGACAGCTCCAGCCGCAGAAATCTGGAGCTTGTGGAAACTCTTCGTGAAAAAAATAAAAGAGGCTCTCTTTTGTGGGTGCTGGATAAAACAAAAACTGCCATGGGAGCCCGTACCCTCCGCTCTTATGTGGAACAGCCTCTTATTGACGCTCAGGAGATCAACCGGCGTCTGGAAGCTCTGGAAGAGCTGAATAAAAGTCCTATGCTCAGGGACGAGATACGGGAATACTTAAATCCTATTTACGATCTGGAACGACTGATCAGCCGCATCAGCTATCAGTCTGCCAATCCAAGAGATCTGGTTGCCTTTGCTTCCTCTCTTGAAATGCTTCCCCATATCCGGCAGATCCTGAAGGATTTTAAAACACCTCTTCTCACAGAACTTTATGAGGACATGGATCCTCTGGAGGATATTGCCGCTCTGATCAAAAGCGCCATTGTAGAGGAGCCGCCTCTGGCTCAGAAGGACGGAGGCATTATCCGGGAGGGCTATCACGAGGATGTAGATAAATTCCGCCGTTCCCGTACAGACGGCAAAAAATGGCTGACAGAGCTTGAGGCCAGAGAAAAAGAGCGCACAGGAATCAAAAATCTGAAGATCAAATACAACCGCGTATTTGGCTATTCTCTGGAGGTTACCAATTCCTTTAAGGAGCTGGTGCCGGAAAATTATATAAGAAAGCAGACTCTTACCAATGCAGAGCGTTACATTACCCAGGAATTAAAGGATCTGGAGGATCTGATCCTGGGGGCAGAGGATAAGCTCTACGCTCTGGAGTATGAGCTTTTCTGCGAGGTGCGCGATAAGGTAGGCGCAGAGGTTGTGCGTATTCAGAAAACTGCCAAGGCAGTTGCCGCCCTTGATGTTTTTGCCTCTCTGGCCCTGGTTGCCCAGAGAAATAACTATGTGCGCCCGAAGATCAATGAAAGCGGTGTCCTGGATATTAAAAACGGCAGACATCCGGTTGTGGAGCAGATGATCGAGCATGATATGTTTATTGCCAATGACACTTATCTTGACAATCAGAAAAAGCGGGTGTCCATTATCACAGGTCCGAATATGGCAGGTAAATCCACCTATATGCGCCAGACAGCCCTGATCGTCCTTATGGCTCAGATCGGAAGCTTTGTTCCGGCAGACAAGGCAAATATCGGAATCGTGGACAGGATCTTTACCAGAGTAGGAGCTTCCGATGACCTTGCTAGCGGCCAGAGTACCTTTATGGTGGAAATGACAGAGGTTGCCAATATTCTGAGAAACGCCACTGCAAAAAGTCTTCTGA
>NZ_HF999031.1:124749-141447 GCF_000433815.1 Blautia sp. CAG:257 | reverse complement strand
AGGAACCAGTACCTTTGACGGACTTGCCATTGCCTGGGCTGTGATCGAACATATCAGCGATACAAAGCTCTGCGGGGCAAAAACTCTTTTTGCAACCCATTATCATGAGCTGACAGAGCTTGAGGGCAAGATCTCCGGTGTAAACAACTACTGCATTGCCGTAAAGGAAAAAGGCGACGATATTGTTTTTCTCCGGAAGATTGTTAAAGGCGGAGCAGACAAAAGCTATGGAATCCAGGTTGCCAAGCTTGCAGGAGTGCCGGATTCTGTGATCCGCCGGGCAAAGGAGCTGGTGGAAGAGTTAAGTGATGCGGACATTACGGCAGCAGTTAAGGATCTTACTTCCGCCTCAAAGAAAAAACAGAAAATTGTCTACGATCAGGTGGATATGGCGCAGATGTCTCTTTTCGATACCGTACAGGACAATGATATTGTGGAAGAGATCCGAAATCTGGACATGTCGCATCTGACGCCTATGGAGGCTATGAATATTCTTTATAATCTTCAGAACAAAATACAGAACCGCTGGTAAAAGCCTTTCAGGGCAAGACCGGCAGAAAGGAAGAAGGGGAGATTTGGGTTGAGAAAGATCGCGGTTTTAGACCAGAATACCATTGACAAGATCGCGGCAGGAGAAGTGGTGGAACGCCCTTCCTCTGTTGTAAAAGAGCTTGTGGAAAATGCCATTGACGCAGGAGCCACGGCTGTTACAGTGGAGATCACAGACGGCGGCAAAAAGCTGATCCGCATTACAGATAACGGAGCAGGCATTGAGGCAGACCAGATTCCTCTTGCCTTTCTTCGTCATGCTACCAGCAAAATCGAAAAAGTGGAGGATCTGGAACAGATTGCTTCTCTTGGATTCCGCGGGGAGGCGTTATCCAGTATCGCGGCTGTGTCTCAGGTGGAGCTGATCACAAAAACTTCGTCTGCGGTCAGCGGCTCCCGGTATATTATTGAGGGCGGGGTGGAACATTCTCTGGAAGAGCTTGGAGCTCCGGAGGGAACCACCTTTCTTGTGCGTAATCTTTTTTATAACACTCCGGCAAGAAGCAAATTCCTGAAATCAGACATGACGGAAGCCAATTACATCCATACCTTAATGGAACAGCTTGCCCTGTCCCACCCGGAAATTTCTTTTAAATACATCCAGAACCGGCAGGTAAAGCTTCACAGCTCCGGAAACTACAGTGTAAAGGATGTGATCTACAGCGTTTACGGCAGGGATATCACAAAGGCTCTTCTGGACGCGGAATTTGAAAATGATTTTATGAAGATCACCGGATTTGTGGGAAAACCGGAAATTGCCAGAGGAAACCGAAGCTTTGAAAACTATTATATCAATGGCCGTTATGTAAAAAACAACATTATCACAAAAGCCATAGAAAGCGCCTACAAGGGTTTTCTGATGCAGCATAAATTCCCCTTTGTGTCTCTTCAGATGCAGATGGAGGGAAATGATCTGGATGTAAACGTGCATCCAGCCAAACGTGAGGTAAGGTTTGCCAGAGAGCAGGAGGTTTATGAGGCAGTTTACGATACTGTTCGCAGGGCGCTGATGGGAAGAGAGATGATACCAAAGGTAACTCTTGGAAAGTACGAACCTGTAAAAAAAGAGGAGCCTGTTAAGCCGTCATCTGTGCCTGAGCCCTTTGAGAAAAAAAGAAGAGAACAGCTTTACGGACATGCAGAAAAAGAAATTAAGGAAACCGGAATATCCGGAGACAGAGCTTATGCAGACGCAGGCGCTTTTGTCCCGGAAAAAACAAAGTCATGGATGGAAAGGCCGGCTTACCAGAGTACAGTAAAAGAACCATCCGCTTCGTACAGTGCTTCTCATACAATGGAAACAAAGAAACCGCAGGTTTTTTCCGCCTCAGAGGAAAATCTTTTTCAGGGTACTCTCCGTGAAAAGCTGGAAGAGGAGCTGAAACGGGAAGCAGAAACAAAGCTTCCGGCTGAAGAAAACAATGAATTAAAAAATACCAACTACATCGAATCAGAAAATAAGAACTCAGGATCAGAGAGATCAGGCCCGGAAAAAGAGCGCTTACTTTTAGAAAAAACACAGACAAAATCCGTGGATTCCGTTGAGAAACCAATGGACGCTGCCTGTGATGATCACTCACCGGAGAAAACTGAACAGAATCCGGAGACGGTGATCAGGGAGGAAAACGGTCAGGAGCTTTCATCATCAGACTCGGAACACAACAGCCGGGAAATGACAGCCCAGGAGCCCCGTCAGCTGGAATTATTTGAGGAAAAGCTTCTTGCTCCGGAATCCCGGGAACGTATCCGCCTTGTAGGACAGATCTTTGACACCTACTGGCTGGCGCAGTTTGGGGATAATTTTTATATTATTGACCAGCATGCCGCCCATGAAAAGGTTTATTATGAGCGCCTTGTAAAAAGCTTCCGGGAAAAGACTGTGGATTCCCAGTATCTGAATCCGCCTCTGATCGTAACCTTAAATCTTCAGGAAGAAAACATTCTGAAGGAAAATCAGAAATACTTTTCTCAGTTCGGATTTGAGATAGAGGAATTTGGCGGAAAAGAATACCGGATCAGCGCGGTTCCAGCCACTCTTTACGGGTTCAGCGAAGAAGCTCTGTTTCTGGAAATGCTGGATCAGCTATCCGGCAGCGGGGAAAAGGATGCCCTTGATATTTTTGCATCCAGACTGGCGACTATGGCATGTAAGGCAGCAGTCAAGGGAAATCACGCCATGTCAGCGAAAGAGGCGGAAAAGCTTATTGACGAGCTTCTTACTCTGGACAATCCTTATCACTGTCCTCACGGACGCCCTACCATTATTTCCATGACAAGAACAGAACTGGAAAAGAAATTTAAACGAATTGTTTAGGAGAGCCATATGAAACAGCCCTTGATCGTACTGACCGGACCGACGGCAGTAGGAAAAACAAGTCTTTCCATTTCCCTTGCAAAGGCAGTAAACGGAGAGATCATTTCTGCAGATTCCATGCAGGTCTATAAAAAAATGGATATCGGCTCTGCAAAGATCCGATCTGAAGAAATGCAGGGAATTCCTCATTATCTGGTGGATGTTCTGGAACCGGAGGAAGAATTTCATATTGTAAAATTTCAGCAGATGGCAAAAAAAGCCATGGAGGATATTTATTCCAGAGGAAAAATACCCATTCTGGTAGGAGGAACCGGGTTTTATATTCAGGCAGTTACAAAGGATATTGATTTTACAGAAGCTCAGCAGGAAAATGATTACCGGAAGGAACTGGAAGCTCTTGCAGAAGAAAAAGGCGGGGAGCATCTCCATGAAATGCTGAGAAAGGTGGATCCTGTAAGCGCAGATGCCATTCACGCCCACAATGTAAAGCGTGTGATCCGGGCTCTTGAGTTTTATCATCAGAACGGTTCTCCCATCTCTGCTCACAATGAAGAACAGAAACAGCATGAAAGTCCCTACAATCTGGCTTATTTTGTCCTGAATATGCCACGGGAGCTTCTTTATGAAAGAATTGATCTGCGGGTGGACCAGATGATGAAGGAAGGTCTTCTGGAAGAGGTGTCCAGGCTAAAGGAAGAGGGCTGCCACAGAGGAATGGTATCCATGCAGGGACTTGGATATAAAGAAATCCTTGCTTATCTGGACGGAGAATACCCTCTTGAGGAAGCTGTCAGAGTGTTGAAGAGGGATACCAGACATTTTGCAAAGCGGCAGCTTACCTGGTTTCGGAGAGAACAGGAGGTAACCTGGGTAAACAAAGATCAGTTTTCCTATCAGGAAGATCAGATTCTTGATTATATGCTGGAAATATGCAGAAAAAAAGGGATTCTTCTGTAAAACCAGGACAGACAGGAACCGGATTTTACATCTGTTATATCCGCATATTAAAAAGCCTGCCGCGCATACTCCGGCAGGAGCTGATCTGCAGTTGCAGGAACACCTGTAAAACACAGGATTGAATAAAGAAAAAGAGGTTGCATGATGAAAGAAATATATGAACAGTTAGGAATTTCAGAAGAGGTTTATAATTTTGGCGCACAGATCGAGGATTCTTTAAAAGAGCGCTTTGAGGAATTTGATCGAAAAGCAGAATATAATCAGATGAAGGTGCTGCTTGCCATGCAGAAAAACAAGGTAAGCTCCGAGTGCTTTAACGGAAGCTCAGGCTACGGCTATGACGACTTCGGGCGGGATACTCTGGAAAAGGTTTATGCAGATACCTTCCACACAGAAGCCTGCCTGGTACGTCCTCAGATCGCCTGCGGAACTCACGCTCTTGCCATTGCGTTATTTGGAAATCTCCGTCCGGGAGACGAGCTTTTGGCTCCGGCAGGAAAACCCTATGACACGCTGGAAGAAGTAATTGGAATCCGTCCGGCAAAAGGCTCTCTCGCAGAATACGGCGTTACCTACCGTCAGGTAGACCTGAAGGAGGACGGAACCTTTGACTATGACAGAATCCGGGAAGCCATCAACGAAAAAACAAAGTTGGTGGAGATCCAGCGCTCCAAAGGCTACCAGACAAGACCCTCTTTTTCAGTAAAAGAAATCGGAGAGCTGATCGCTTTTGTAAAAAGCATTAAGCCGGACGTGATCTGTATGGTGGACAACTGCTACGGTGAATTTGTGGATACCATTGAGCCAAGCGACGTGGGGGCAGATATGATCGTAGGTTCTCTCATAAAAAATCCGGGAGGCGGTCTTGCCCCTATCGGCGGATATATTGCAGGAACAAAGGAATGCGTGGAAAATTCCGCCAGCAGAATGACCTGTCCGGGACTTGGCATGGAGGTAGGCGCTTCTCTGGGGGTGAACCGTTCCTTTTATCAGGGATTTTTCCTGGCTCCCATGGTGACAAAGGGGGCTTTAAAGGGCGCTGTTTTTGCTGCAAACATTTACGAAAAACTGGGCTTTCCTGTGATTCCGGACGGACAGGAGCCAAGACAGGATATCATCCAGGCTGTGACTTTGGGCGAGCCGGAGCGTGTGGTTGCCTTTTGTAAGGGAATCCAGTCTGCCGCGCCGGTGGATTCCTATGTGGACCCGGAGCCCTGGGATATGCCGGGCTATGACAGTCAGGTGATCATGGCAGCAGGCGCTTTTGTTCAGGGCTCTTCCATTGAGCTTTCTGCAGACGGCCCCATGAAGCCGCCTTATGCAGTTTACTTCCAGGGAGGTCTGACCTGGGAACATGCAAAGCTTGGAATCCTGATGTCTGTACAGAAGCTTCTGGATAAGCATCTGATCACGCTTCCGTAAATCAGGAAAATTCTGAGAACACCACTCAGGGAGGTATTTATGAGAGAAAATCAGCTTGCAAAAAAGAAAAAAAAGCCTGTGGATCCGTCCCGTTCTCTGATCGTGGTAGGCGGAGGTGCCGCGGGACTGATGGCTGCGGTTCAGGCTGCCAAAGCCGGAGCTTTTGTTACCCTTCTGGAGCACAATGAAAAAACAGGCCGGAAAATTGCAGTAACCGGAAACGGAAGATGCAATCTTACCAATCTGGATCAGTACGAAGGAGCATACAGAGGAACCCATCCGGAATTTGTCAGAGAAACCTTTGAACAGTTTTCTGTAAAAGACACCCTTGATTTTTTTGAGGAAATCGGGATTCTGACAACAGAACGAAAAGGCTGGCTGTATCCCAGAAGCGGACAGGCGAAATGTGTTCCTGAGCTTTTGGAAATGAAAGCCCGAAGCCTGAAAGTAAAGATTAAAACCCTGGAACATGTAAAAAAGATATTTTTTTCGGACAATCTCTGGAATGTGCAGACAGAGACCTGGACTTATCAGGGGGGCGCAGTGATTCTTGCCGGAGGCTCCAAAGCCTCTGCAGTTGCAGGCGCAGACGGAAGCTGTTATGCTCTTGCCAGTGAACTGGGGCATCAGATCATAAAGCCTCTTCCGGCGCTGACAGGCCTGAAATGCCAGAACAGCAGTCTTTCTCTGTGGGCAGGCGTCCGCACAGAAGCGGCAGTTCAGCTTTTTATTGACGGAAATCTGTCAGGGAAGGAAACCGGAGAGGTTCAGCTTACTGAGTATGGAATTTCAGGGATCCCTGTTTTTCAGCTGAGCAGATATGTAGCCCGGGCGCTGGCAGAGAAAAAACAGGTTCAGCTTTCCGTGAACTTTCTGCCTGAATACACAGAAGAAATACTGAAGCAACTTATGAAAAAAAGAAAAGAACTCTGTCCTTATAAAACTGAAGAAGAGCTTTTTGCAGGCCTTCTTCCGGACAGACTTGTACGACTTCTGATGAAGCAGAAGGATCCATTGAAAGCCGCTGTGGATTTCATGCTTACCGTAAAGGGGTCTCTGGGCTTTGAACAGGCTCAGGTGTGCTCCGGGGGAGTCGCTACCGATGAAATAAATCCTTCAACTCTGGAATCCAGACTTCACAGAGGTCTTTATTTTGCAGGGGAACTTCTTGATATTGACGGAGCATGCGGAGGCTATAACCTTCAGTGGGCATGGTCCAGCGGAGCCGTGGCCGGAATTCACGGAGCAAAGGAGCTTATATGATACAGATCAGCCAGCTGAAGCTTCCGGTCAGTCATACGGAAGCAGACCTGAGACAGAAAATTAAAAAAACTCTCCGCTGCGGTGAGGCATCATTTTCTTATGAAATTATCCGGCAGTCTCTGGACGCCCGCCATAAAGAGGATAAAAAGTTTGTATATACTGTGCACGTGAAGGCTGAGAACGAAAAGAAAATCCTTAAAAAAGTTCACAGTAATAATATTATGTTAACTAATGAGAGGAGCTATTCTTTTCCAAAACCGGGAGAGCAGCCCTTAAAAACCCGGCCGGTAATCGTTGGAAGCGGTCCTGCAGGGCTTTTCTGCGCCTGGTATCTTGCCAGAGCAGGCTACTGTCCTCTGGTGCTGGAACGGGGAGAAGAGGCAGATAAAAGAATGGAGACTGTAAACCAGTTCTGGAAAAACGGTGTCCTTGATCCGGAGTCCAATGTTCAGTTCGGAGAGGGAGGAGCAGGTACCTTTTCAGACGGAAAGCTGAACACTCTGGTAAAAGATTCCTCCGGAAGAAACCGGGAAGTTCTGAAGCGCTTCACAGAAGCAGGGGCTGATCCGGAAATCCTTTATCAGCAGAAGCCTCATCTTGGCACAGACGTACTTGTGAATATTGTCCAGACCATGAGACGCCAGATTGAGGAAATGGGAGGAACCTTCCGGTTCCGTTCCAAGGTGACAGATCTTTATACAGAAAACGGAATACTGAGAGCAGTGGAGGTCAACCATTCAGAGCAGGTTCCGGCGCAGGTCTGTGTACTGGCTGTGGGCCACAGTGCAAGGGATACCTTTTTTATGCTGAAGGACCGAGGTCTTGCCATGGAGCCAAAAGCATTTGCAGTGGGACTGCGGATCGAACATCCCCAGTCCATGATCAATCAGGATCTTTACGGAGAACCGGAAAATAACATCCTTGGTTCTGCAAGTTATAAGGTGACCCACACCTGCAAAAATGGCAGAGGTGTATACTCTTTCTGTATGTGTCCGGGAGGTTATGTGGTAAATGCATCCTCGGAGCAGGGACTTCTGGCAGTCAATGGTATGAGTTATCAGGCCAGAGACGGAGAAAATGCCAACAGCGCTATGATCGTAACCGTTACCCCGGAGGATTTCCCGGAAAAGGGAACTCTTGGAGGCATTGCCTTCCAGCGCAGTCTTGAAAAAAAAGCCTGGGAACTTGGAAAGGGAAAGGTTCCGGTACAGCTTTTTGGAGATTTCTGCACCCATCAGGTAAGCAGAGAGCTGGGGGACGTCCGTCCAAATATCAAAGGCGGCTATGTACTGGCAGATGTGCGTTCCATTCTTCCGGAAGAAATTGGGGATTCCATTGAAGAGGGCATTTTTGCCTTTGGGAAAAAGCTGTCCGGTTTTGACAGAAAAGATGCGGTTTTAAGCGGCATAGAAAGCCGTACCTCCTCGCCGGTGCGGCTGGTACGGGATCAGAAGGGCCTTTCCAACATCACAGGTATTTATCCCTGCGGAGAAGGCGCGGGATATGCAGGCGGAATCACTTCCGCAGCCATGGACGGCATAAAAACCGCAGAGTGGATTGCTTCTGAATATAGAATGAAATTGTAAAAAAACAAAGGAGAGAGTATACATCTCTCTCTTTTTATGCTAGAATAAAGGTTGATTCTTTCCTGGACCTGCACAGAGAACAGCAGGTAAACCATATGAAACAAACAATGAAGGATCTGCCGGAGACAGAAAGACCCTACGAAAAATGTATCCGTGAGGGGGAAGAAACCTTAAGTGACAGTGAACTTCTTTCAGTAATTCTTCGCTGCGGCACAAAAGGGTGCAGTTCTCTTGCTCTGGCAAATAACATACTGAAGCATATGCAGGAATCGTCCTATCCCGGACTGCCGGGACTTATTCACAGTTCTCTCGCGGATCTCGAAAAAATCCACGGGGTGGGAAAGGTGAAAGCTGTTCAGCTGAAATGCATCGGGGAACTGTCCAAACGCATTTCCATGGCAGCGGCAAAGCCGTCTTTAAGTTTTCATCATCCGGATTCTATTGCTTCCTATTACATGGAAAGGCTCCGTCATCAGGAGCAGGAGCTTTTAATCTGTATGATGCTGGACAACAGAAACCATCTTCTGTCTGAGAGACTGATCTCCAAGGGAACGGTGAACGCCACCCTTGTTACACCCAGAGAAATATACATGGAGGCTGTCCGCTGCCATGCAGTCAGTCTGATCCTCGTTCACAATCATCCGGGTGGAGATCCGGAACCCAGCGGCTGCGACAGAGAGATCACACAGCGGATCTGTGAGGCGGGAGAATTACTGGGAATCCGCCTTCTTGATCATATCATTATCGGGGATCGCAGTTACATCAGCTTCAAAGAACGGGGAATGATGAGATAAAGGGGCAGATTTATGCTGATAAAAAAAACATATGGAATAGATCTTGGAAGCAGTACCATTAAGGTCTATTCCTTTCTGAGAAACAAAACCTATCTTGAAAAGAACATGATTGCGTCAAAAGGGCGCAGGATCATCGCCGTGGGCAATGAAGCATACGATATGTTTGAAAAATCACCTGTTGATATCGTTGTTAATTCGCCGATGGCTTTTGGTATGATCGCCAATCTTGAGCTTCAGGAAATTGCTCTTTACAGTATGATGAAAAAAATTGATAAATTTCTTGGCATCGGCTCGGATATCTTTTTTTCCGTTCCCCTTGATATGACAGCTGTAGAAAAAAGAGCGTATTATCATGTGGCCAACGGCCACTGGCTCCGGAAGAACCGGGTGTATATGGTGGAAGCTCCCATTGCAGATGCTCTTGCCCTTGGAATCACCCTGGAGGATAATCCCGGAAGCATGGTGGTAAACATCGGAGCACAGAGCACGCAGTTTTCCATTATTACAGACGGAAAGATCATTATCTCCAAAAAGATTCCCATTGGAGGAAGACAGATGAACGAAGCCATCTGCAGCGAGATCCGAAAGCGATACAGCCTTCAGATCGGAACCAGAACAGGGAAACGGCTGAAGCTTGCCATGGGCAGACTGAACGATCAGAAAAAGGACGCCCGCAAGGTTGTGGGAATCGACAGTATTTCCGGGCTTCCAAGAGAAGAGATCATTTCCGGATATGTAGTCAACGCGGGAATTATGAACTGTGTCAATGAGATTGCTGCGGAAATGAAAACATTTCTTGAGAGAACGCCTCCGCAGATCGCTTATCATATTTCCAGAGAGGGCATTTATCTTACCGGAGGAAGCACGCGGCTTCCGTACATAGACAATTACCTTGCAAGCTATACCGGCTTTTCTTTCCGGCTTTCCCAGCTTTATGAAACCTCTTCCGTAGGCGGCCTGGAAAAGATCATCCGGAACCGGGAACTGGAAAAATGGGCGCAGCCTGTAAAGCAACGTAAATTATAATTTTTTAGGGGTATGATCCATGAAAAACCTGAAAAAGAAATTTCGATTTCGTATTCATTTAAAAAGTAAACATCTTCTGGCAATTATGACCTTTTTCTGCGTCAGCGCCATTGTTGCCACCCTTGCTTCCGGTGTGACTTCAGCGCCTTTGCAGGAGGCTGCCGGACTTATTATTGTTCCCTTTGAAAAATCCATTGCATCCATCGGTCAGTGGATGACAGGCGTTCAGGACAGCTTCCAGGAAAAAGAGGACCTGATCCAGAAGAACAAGGAGCTGCAGACAACTGTAGACACTCTTACAGAACAGAATAATGTACTCTTGCAGGATCAGGCTGAGCTTGCCCGTCTGGAACAGCTCTATGAGCTGGATGAGGAATATACAGACTATCCGAAGGTTGCTGCCAGGATCATTTCCAAAGATCCCGGAAACTGGTATGATACGTTTATGATCAACCGCGGAAGCAATGACGGTATCCGCGTGGACAACAATGTAATTGCCGGAAAAGGCCTGGTAGGCATTGTCACTGAGGTAGGCTCCAACTGGGCTACTGTCCGCTCCATTATTGATGACAGCAGCAATGTCAGCGCCATGACCGTAAGTACAGACGATATCTGTGTGGTAGAGGGAGATCTTGAGCTGATCGACGAAGGAAAGCTGAGGTTCAGTCAGCTTTACGACAGAGAAGACAAGGTTTCTGTAGGCGAGAGAATTGTTACCTCCAATATCAGTGACAAGTATGTGGAAGGATTATTTATCGGATACGTCAGTGAGATCGAACTGGATACAAATAACCTGACCAAAACAGGAACTCTTGTTACTCCAGTTGATTTTCAGCATTTGAAAGACGTGTTTGTGATCACAACCAACAAACAGGATGCCGTGCAGGGAAAAGCAGAGGAGAAAAAAGGTGACGAAGCCTCAGAAGAGGACACTGCAAAGGAGGCAGAATAATGAAAAGTAAGCTGGTTCTGTTTTTTACCATTATTGTCTGCTTTCTTCTGCAGTCCACTGTGCTTCATTCTGTTTCTATCGGCTCCATCACACCGAACCTTCTTCTGATCCTGTGCAGCTCCATGGGACTGATGCGCGGGCGAAAAAGCGGAATGTGGACCGGATTTTTCTGCGGTCTTCTGACAGATCTGTTTTTTGGCTCTGTTCTTGGATTTTATGCGCTGATCTACATGTATGTGGGATTTATCAGCGGATATACTTATCGTATTTATTATGATAATGACCTGAAGGTTCCCATCCTTCTCACCGCAGCCATGGATTTCTTTTATAATCTGGCTGTTTACGGATTCCAGTTCCTTTTAAGGGGACGTATGAATCTGTTTATCTATCTGTACAGAATTATTATTCCTGAAATTGTTTATACCGTATTTCTGACGGTGATCGTATACAGGATTTTTTATTATATCAATCATCATTTTATGACCCCTGTCAGGAAAGAAAGTGAGTCTATTTGGGTACTAAAATAAAAAAACTGATCAAAAAAATTCAACTGAAACGTACAACTGTGGTGATCATTGTGTTTATCGTAATGGCTTTTATCCTGATCCGCCAGATTTTTGAACTGCAGATCATTCAGGGTGAAAACTACATCAGCGAATTTGAAAACCGTATCACCAAAACCCGTGTGCTGAAAAGTACAAGGGGAAATATTTATGACAGAAACGGCGAAATGGTAGCTTCCAATATTCTGTCCTATTCCCTGACTTTTGAGGATAATGGAAGCTACGAGACCACCCGTGAAAAAAATCTGGCCCTGAACGGAGTGGCATACCGGGTTCTTCAGATTCTGTCAGAAAACGGAGACACCCTTTCCGGTGACTTCCACATTGTACTTGACGAAAGTGGAAATTATACCTTTGACGTAGGAGAAGGATTTACACTCAGCAGATTTAAGGCAGATATTTACGGACATCCTCTGATTGATGATCTTACCAAGGAACAGGCCTCTGCTACCGCAGAAGATATGATGAATTATCTGACGGGAAGCGATGGTTTTTCTATTGTTCTTTATGGTGAGGACGCCTATACACCGGAAGAACTGAAGCAGTACGGACTTCCAGAAGAACTTTCCAGACAGGAAATCCTGGATATTGCATCCATGCGCTATAAGCTTAACACAAACAGCTTCCAGAAATATATGGCTGTTACCATTGCCACAAATGTAAGCGAAAGTACAGTGGCTGCAGTAATGGAAAATCAAAGTCAGCTTCAGGGAATTGATGTGATAGAGGATTCAGTCCGTCAGTATATTGATGATGAAAGTATGGGACCGGTTCTGGGCTATACCGGACAGGCATCGGCAGAAGAACTGGAAACTCTGAAAGAAGAAAATCCTGATTATTCCAATGATGCGGTAATCGGAAAGGCCGGAATCGAACAGCATATGGAGCAGTTTCTTCATGGAACGGACGGACAGGAAACCGTAACCGTTGACAACCTTGGAAAGGTCCTGAAGATTGACGAAAACACCATTGTGCCGCCTGTTGCAGGAAATGATGTGTATCTGTCCATTGATTCAGACTGGCAGAGCGCTATCTACCAGATCCTGAAACAGCGTGTTGCAGGTGTGCTTCTGACCCGTATTGAAAATACAAAGAAGTTTGATTTTGAAGGTGTAAAGGATGCCAGTCAGATTTCCGTGCCGATTTATGACGTTTACAATGCTCTGGTAGCAAACAGTGTCATTAATATTGAAAAATTCAATGATCCGGATGCTTCCGATATAGAAAAAAATTTATATGACAAATTTCAACAAAAGCAGCAGGAAGTTTTTGATACAATAACTAACAGGCTGACAGACGACAATCCGCCGGCATATAAGGATGAATCCGAGGAAGTACAGGAATATCTTACGTATATCTGCGACACTGTGCTCCGGGATACTCTGGGAGTTATCTCCAAAGATGCAGTTGACACTTCTGATCCTACTTATCTGGCATGGACAGAGGAAGAAAGCATCAGCCTTAGAGAATATCTGAATTACGCTGCCGGGCAGAACTGGATTGATATTTCCGTGATCTCTCCGAAGGAAGAGTACCTGGATTCTGCGGAAATCTATCAGGCCATGACTTCCTATATAGTGGATTATCTGAAAACAGATCTTGGTTTTTCCAAGCTTCTGTACAAGTATTTGCTTATGAACGATCAGATCTCCGGTCAGGATCTCTGCCTTGTGCTTTATGAGCAGGGAGTTCTTTCAAAAGAAGACGAAGCCTATTCCCGGCTGGCATCCGGGGAGCTGAACTCCTATGATTTTATGATCAATAAAATTGCCAACCTGGAGATTGAGCCTGCACAGCTTGCATTGAAGCCATGTTCCGCATCGGCTGTGGTTACAGACGTAAATACCGGAAAGGTACTCGCCTGCGTATCCTATCCGGGATATGACAATAACAGACTCAGCAATGAAATGGATACAGATTACTACACCAGACTTTCCCTTGATCTTTCCAGTCCTTTCTTTAACAAGGCCACACAGCAGACAACTGCTCCTGGTTCTACCCTGAAGCTTCTGTCAGCAGTGACCGGAATGATGGAAAATCTCATAGACGACGGCACTTACATTGAATGTACCGGAAAATTTGATCTGGTCAATCCGCCTATTAACTGCTGGAACAAAAGCGGACATGGCTCATTGGAGATCAGAGGGGCAATTGAACAGTCCTGCAACTATTATTTTAACATGATCGGCTTTGAGGCCGGAAAGAATGAAAAAGACGAATTTTCAGAAAATCTCAGTCTTTCCAAGCTCCAGAAATATGCAGAGGAGTTTGGTCTGGATGAGAACACAGGAATTGAAATTTCAGAGGCGACTCCTCACGTTTCGGACAGCAAGGCAGTTCCGTCCTATATCGGACAGGGTAACCACCTTTATACAACCAGTCAGCTTGCCAGATATGCAACTGCACTGGCAACCTCCGGAATTGTGTACGATCTGTCTCTTCTGGATAAGGTGACAGATTCCCAGGGACAGACACAGAAAACATATGAGCCTGTTGTCAAAAGTGAAATGACAGATGTGCCGTCCTATGTGTGGGAAGATATCCATGACGGTATGCGCCGCGTTGTACAGACTCATGAGCAGTTTAACGGACTGGGTGTGGCGCTGTCCGGAAAGACAGGTACGGCAGAGATTGACTACCGGCAGCCAAACCATGGTCTTTTTATCGGCTATGCGCCTTCTGACCAGCCGCAGTATGCTGTTGCAGTCCGTATTGCCAATGGATATTCCTCCGGAAATGCCTGCACCACAGCAAATGATATTATGGAATACATTTTTGATCTGGCAGATAAGGATACTATTCTGACAGGCTATGCATCCACGGATGTCAGCAATACATCCAATGACTGATATCAGTCCGGTGTAAAATACCAGAGAGAAAACCAGAATTATGGAACATATCTTTTAGGAGGAATCAGAAACATGGGTGAAGTCATTGTTATTACATCTGGAAAGGGCGGTGTGGGAAAAACCACAACCGTTGCCAATATCGGCACAGGACTTGCCATGATGGGCAAAAAAGCAGTTGTGGTGGATACCGATATCGGCCTGCGTAATCTGGATGTGGTACTTGGACTGGAAAACAGGATTGTATATAATCTTGTAGATGTAATAAGCGGAAGCTGTCGGCTGAAACAGGCTCTGATCCATGACAGACGCCATCCAGAGCTGTTTCTCCTGCCATCCGCTCAGACAAAGGACAAGTCTGCTGTTTCTCCGGAGCAGATGATCAAACTGACCGAGGAGCTTCGGGAAGAATTTGATTATGTTCTTCTGGACTGTCCGGCAGGAATCGAACAGGGCTTTAAAAACGCAGTTGCCGGAGCAGATAAGGCTCTGGTGGTAACAACTCCGGAGGTTTCTGCCATCCGTGACGCAGACCGTATTATCGGGCTTCTGGAAGCGGGAGGGCTGAGAGATATCCATCTGATCATCAACCGTCTGAGACCGGATATGATCGCCAGGGGAGATATGATGTCAGTGGACGATGTAATTGAGATACTGGCAGTAGATCTCATCGGAACCATTCCTGATGATGAGCAGATCGTTGTGGCTGCCAATCAGGGAGAGCCTCTTTCCGGCAAAAAGTCCCAGGCAGAAGAGGAATATAAGAATATCTGCAGACGTCTTCTGGGTGAGGAAGTTCCATTTATGGAAATCCGCCAGAAAAAAGGCATGTTCCGCAGACTGGGACAGATCTTCAGGAAATAATTTCATGATCTCATAAAAAAGGAGGGTATTCTGTTGAAAACCGCTTTACAGGGAAAAGGCCGCTCCGCAGGATATGCCAGGGACAGAATGAAAATGCTTCTGGTGTCGGAACGGATCGACTGCTCTCCACAGATGATGAAAATGCTGAAAAACGATATGATACATACAGTAAAAAAATATATTACAATTGACGAGACAGAAGTCAAGATCCGCATTACGCAGGAACCCCCTGTTTTTCATGCGGACATTCCTGTCAGGTCAAAAAAGGAACAAAGGACAAAATGATTAAACAGTATAAGCTTCGTTTTTACAATTTCAGACTGCTTCTGTTTCTGCTTGCCATCAGTTCCATTGGTGTGGTACTGGTAGGTACTGCCCGTGAGGATCTGATGCTCAAGCAGCTTATGGGTGTGATCATGGGTCTGGTTATCATGGTGATCCTGTCTCTCATAGATTATTCCTGGATCTCAAACTTTCAGTGGATCATGTACGGCGGCAATATCGTGCTTCTTCTGATCGTACGCCTTTTTGGAGATACAGCAAACGGCGCGGCCCGTTGGATCGATTTCGGTTTTATCCGGTTCCAGCCTACAGAGCTTGCCAAAATTATCATCATTCTCTTTTTTGCCAGGTTCTTTATGGATCATGAAGAAGACCTGAACAGCTTCCGTACACTGGCAAAGTCAGCAGTTTTTTTGGCTGTTCCTCTTTATCTGATCCTGGATCAGCCTGATCTGAAGAATACGATCATGATCACAGTGGTATTCTGTGTCCTGATCTATATTGCCGGACTGAGCTACCGTATTATCGGAGGAGCGCTTCTGATTGCAGTTCCCTTACTGGTGATCTTTCTTATGATCGTGGTACAGCCGGAACAGAAGCTTATCAAGGATTATCAGAGAGACCGTATTATGGCGTTTCTCTATCCGGAAAATGAAGAATACACAGACGACACCCAACAGCAGGATAATTCCAAGACAGCCATTGCATCCGGAGAGCTGACAGGAAAAAGACTGTCCGGTGATTCGGTGGCATCGGTAAATGAAGGAAACTTTGTGGCAGAAAACCAGACGGACTTTATCTTTGCAGTAGCAGGAGAGGAATATGGTTTTATCGGATGTACTACCATTATCCTGCTTCTTCTGGCTATTGCTCTGGAATGTATCCGTATGGGACTTCGGGCAAAGGATCTATCCGGAAAAATCATCTGCTGCGGAATGGGAAGTATCGTTGCTTTCCAGAGCTTTCTGAATATCTGCGTAGCAACCGGAATGGGGCCGAATACAGGAACGCCTCTTCCCTTTGTAAGCTATGGACTGACCTCTCTTATCAGTCTTTATATTGGAATGGGACTTGTTCTGAACGTAGGTCTTCAGAGCAGCTTGTATAATAAAGAACTTCAGAAAACAATGTCAGATAAGAAAGAGGAGTATTTATGAGAAACGAACAGCCTGCTCGCAGACGAAAAACAGATACCGAAAGACAGAGAAGTACTGTTCCGGATAAAAAAGTACGCAGGAATTACGGAAACAGATCTGCTTCGGTAAAGGAACAAAAGCAGG
>NZ_HF999031.1:117932-124693 GCF_000433815.1 Blautia sp. CAG:257 | reverse complement strand
GGCCTCTTCGTCAGCCGCCCAGAAAAGAAGAGCAGCAAGAATAAGGCAGATGCGAAGAAAAAAAATCATCCGCACCTTTCTTCTGGTACTTCTGATCGCGGCGCTTCTTGCCGGAGCAGGAGCCGCTGTGGTTCTGATCAAAAAGACATTTTTCCGGGGACCGGTACAAAAGTACAGTGTTTCCAGAGAATTTTCAGACTCCCAAATAGCCGGTTCAGAAGGAAAGGCAGATGGTTTTGCGGCAGATCTGTGTGTGGTTTCCGGAGACACTCTTCTGGATACTGTAGCCCTGGAGGAAGATCAGGAAGGACTTCTCCTGGATATAAAAAACAAACAGGTATTGTATTCCAAAGGAGCCTATGACAGAGTATATCCTGCCAGTATCACAAAGATCATGACGGCGCTTCTTGCATTCCAGTATGGAAATATGGAAGATGTGGTAACCATTTCAGAAGAAAACATTACTCTGGAAGAGGGGTCACAGGTGATCGGTTTCCAGGTGGGAGATAAGGTTACTATGGATGAGCTGGTACACGGACTTCTTGTGTATTCGGGAAATGATGCAGCGTCAGCCATTGCCACTCATATCGGAGGATCCACAGAAAAATTTGTGGATATGATGAACAGCTATGCAGCTCAGCTTGGCTGTACCGGAACTCATTTTACAAATCCTCACGGTCTTCAGAATGAAAACCATTACACAACACCCTATGATATTTACCTGATGCTGAAAGAAGCATTGAGATTTCCGGAATTTACCCAGATCACTCAGCTTGGCTCCTATACTATTTCCTATAAAAGCAGCGACGGAACAGAGATCAATACGCCTCTGACTGCAACCGACCATTATCTGACCGGAGAAGCAACTGCTCCCAAGGGTATCACCGTACTGGGAGGAAAAACCGGAACCACCAGCGATGCCGGAAACTGTCTGGCTCTTTTAAGTCAGAATGCTTATGGCGATCCTTATGTTTCCATTGTCATGGGCGCATCCACTAAGGAGCTTCTTTACCAGCAGATGAGTTCCCTCCTTGAAAATGCCAACGCAAAATAAAAAACTTAGAAAAAACACAATTTTTTCAGAATTAGGCATTGAATTTTATGATAAAATGCACTATAATTGAAACATATTAATAAAAGTTTTTGTTAAAAATTAATATTATATTGTGTCTAAGGAGGAAAACAGGATGGTTGAACTGATCGTAGGAAAGAAAGGCAAGGGCAAAACAAAAGTACTGTTAGACAAAGTGAACGGCGCAATTAAGAATGTAAATGGCAGCATTGTTTACTTAGACAAAAGCACAAAGCACATGTATGAACTGAATAATAAGATTCGTCTGATCGATGTTTCCGGATATCCGATCATCAACGCAGATGAATTTGTAGGCTTTATCTGTGGAATTATTTCTCAGGATCATGACCTTGAGCAGATTTATCTGGACAGCTTTTTAACCACAGCTAAACTGGAAGGTCTTGATATTTCCGGTACTCTTGAACAACTTGAGGAAATCGGAGAAAAATTTGGTATTTCCTTTATCATCAGCGTATCTCTTGATAAAGAAGAAATTCCGGCTGAATTTCAGGATAAGATTGCAACAGCTTTATAATATTTAATTTTTATAAAACTACATATAATGGGGAAGGTTTTACAGGAGTTTTGCCGTTGGGCAGGGCTCCTGTTTTTTAAAAAACAAAAGGACAGATATACAAATGATGAAAAATAAATGGAAAATAACAGCGGCTGCAATACTAGGTACTGCCGGTATTCTGACCGCAGGATATTTATACTGGTGTACCACGCTGGATGATAAAGTGATCTGGAAGGATGTTTCCATAAACTGGGTTGCATTACAGGGAAAAACAATAGAAGCTGCAGAAAAAGCAGTACAGGAGCAATTCAAAAAAGATTATCAGGATTCTGAGATCACCGTATCCCTTGCAGAAAAAAACTATGAAGTAAAAATTTTTCCGGTTCTTTCTCTGAATGCTTCCAGAGAAATCAGAGAAGCCTACAGACCCGGACACGGAAAATGGTATGTCAGAGGTATGGACAAGATTAAATTAAAAGATCAGGAACCCGTTTCTCTGGAAATCCTTCCGAAAGCTTCTGAACCGGAAAAGCTGGATGAAGCAATCCGGAAAACAGGTATTGAAAAAGTAAATACGGTAAAAGAAACTACCTGGGATCAGGATAAAACTTCTAGAAAATAATTATGCAGTAGTTCCGTCTGTACAGGGAGTATCCTTTGACGTAAAAGAAGCAGAAAAACAGCTGAAACAGGCAGATGAGGGCGCTGATGTAAGAATTTTTTTTGCCATCACTGAACCGGAGCTTTCAACAGAACAGCTGACCTCCATGCTTTATCGGGATGTGCTTGGAAGTTATACCACTTACGGAGGAGGAAGCAGCGGCCGGATCGCAAATATTCAGCTGGCATGCGAAAGCCGTAATGATGTGATTCTGAATCCCGGAGATACATTTTCCTACAATGATACAGTAGGAGAAAGAACCATAGAAAGAGGATTTCAGTCTGCTCCTGTCATAGCCAACGGACAGCTGGTTCCGGGAATCGGATGGGGAATCTGTCAGGTTTCCTCCACCCTTTATGCAGCCTGTCTCAATGCAGGTCTTGAGATTGTGGAGCGATATCCCCATTCAAAGCCTGTTGCCTATATTCCCAGTGGGTATGGATGCTACCGTGTCCTGGGGAATTCTGGACTACAAATTCAAAAACAACACAGAATATCCGGTTAAAATACAGGATTCTTATGCAAATGGAGCAATTTTTGTGCAGATCCTTGGTACCAGAGAAGGATAAGAAACGGGAGGATATCAGTCCTCCCGCAGTTTTACCGCTGTGGCTGCCTGACGCCGTCTGGCATCGTCTAAGGCCGCATAATGCTTTTTGGTTGTATTTACATCCCTGTGGCCCAGAACGTCCGCTACAAGGTAAATATCGCCGGTTTCCTGATAAAGAGCCGTACCGTAGGTGCTGCGCAGCTTATGAGGGGTGATCTTTTTTGTGGTCGTAATTTCACGGGAATATTTTTTTACAAGGTTTTCAATGGCCTGCACACCGATTCGTTTTTTCTGGGAAGAGTAGAAGAGGGCGTGTTCATGACCGGAGAGAGGAACAATATTTTCCCTGACTTCCAGATAATTTTTCAGTGCTTTTTCTACCTCAGATCCAAAGTAAACAACCATTTCATTTCCGCCTTTTCGCGTAACCTTAATCCCGTTATTTTTAAAATCAACATCTTCAATATCAAGTCCCACACATTCCGAAACACGGATCCCGGTTCCTAGAAGCAACGTTACAATGGCAAGATCCCGTTCCTTTGTTTTTTCCCAGTAAGCGCGTTTCTGTCCGGTCAGCGTATCCCCTGCATGTTCAATATGATCCAGAAGCAGAGCCACCTCGTCTGCATCAAGACGGATAATGCTTTTTTCATGGATTTTGGGTACATCTACAAGCACGGCAGGATTTGTCTCAATCATTTCCCTTTTATAATAATAGGCGTAAAAGCTTCTCAGAGCAGAAATTTTCCGTTTTAGGCCGCGTTCACTGTTGGTTTCCATTTTATCGCCGTTATGGTTATGGTAAACCTTCAGATATTCCTGATATTCCTCAATGTCAAGAGCCTTTACCTGATCCAGTACATTTACAGAAAAATCAGTCATGGCTTTATCCTTAAAAGCAGGGTTGGTATCCAGAAGGAACTGAAAAAAAATGCGGATATCATAGGCATAGGAAATCCTTGTTTTTGTAGTGGTTGTTGCGTCAATGGCACGGAAATAATCCCTGCAGAAAGGCGGCAAAGTCGCAAGAACCTGACGAAGCCGCAAAGTATTTTCAATATCAGTATGTTCATGGTAGGTTTGTTTCGGTTCCATAAAAAATAAAACTCCTTTATTTAATAAAAATAACAATAACAGATGACACAAAAGGTAAAAAGTTCAGTGCAATCACAGGACATCAAATGTATCTGCACTGGAAAATACAAAATATACGGTGGAATAAAACACAACAGCACATTTACTGAAATTATGATTTTCAGTATAATTATACCACAGAAGTGGCTTTCCGGCAACATCTATATGAAAAACTCGGGTTTGTCGTATAGATATAGATGGCAATAACAGCCCCCTTTTTCCTGCTTTTCGGGGGCTGTTCTCTGATTCCGGTATATCATAAATAATACATAAAAAAATGCTTTTATAAATAATATCTTTTATATATAAATGATTCAGCCTGCCGGCCGGGTCACATAGTTCAGCGGATCTTTATGCACACCGTTTTCAATAATACCCAGATGTAAATGCGCTCCAAAGGATGTTCCCGTATTTCCTACATAACCGATCAGTTGTCCTTTTTTTACTTTTGATCCCTGTTTTAATCCCGGGGCAAATTTTGACTGATGCATATATTCAGAAACAATTCCGTCTGCATGTGTGATCTGGATATGATTTCCTGCGCCGCCGTTATTATGTCTGATCAAAGATATGGTTCCATCTGCCACTGCATAAATAGGCTCACCGGATTTTGCTGCAATATCAATTCCTTTATGATAGGTGGATGCCCCCGGGCCGGGAGCCTTTCTTGGTCCGAAATAACTGGTTATGGTTCTGTTTTTCGGATTCAGAGGCCAGCGGAAATCCCGGTCTTTATAATTTGGGATCCAGGCTCCGTCATTACCCACATAATGCTTAGCATCAACCCAGCAGTTTTTCTTTAAAATTCCGGTAGACGGCGCCAGGTAATATTTTTTGCCTCCTGAAGTGATCCAACCGGTTTTACGCTCTCCTGCTCTGTTCAGATAATAACTGTTTCCATCCAGGTTAAGCCAGCCGGTTGCAAGAAGCCCGTTATTCTGAGCATAATAGGTTTTTCCGCCAAGAGTTGCCCAGTGATTTCTGTACATTCTTCCCTGTCTGTTAAAACAGTACATGTTCTTTTGTAAGGTAACCTTCTGGAGATCATAGCGCACTCCCGTCCTGTTATTAAACAGATAACGATAACCGTCAATCGTCTGCCAGCCTGTCAGCATTTTTCCGTCATACGGCCGGAAATACCGGTAATAAGAATCCGGACGGTAAAAGCCCTGCACCAGTGAATAACGGTTTCCTGCATAATAACGGGAACCGTCCGTGTCGGTAAACCAGGCATTTCTCAGCTGTACGCCTGTTTTCCGGTCAAAAGCATACCAGTTTCTTCCAATACGGATGCGTCCTGCTCTTCTCCAGCCATTTTTGTCCACATAATAGCGTTTTCCATGATCCGTAACAATTTTGTTGCGGACCATCAGTCCCCGCTCCGTAAAGTAATAGGTTTTACCGTTCACTCTATGAAGCCCCGGCTTCGCTGCCCCTGTAACCGGGTCAAAATAATATCTTGCCCCTGCCGGAGACGTATACCAGCCTTTTATTTTTTTGCCGGAGCTGTCATAGTAATAATAAGAACCGTTGTGATTTACAAACTGCCTTGCAGTTGCTGCCTGTACAGGAGCAGCGCTGAAGCACATGGTTAAAAAACCGACAATAAGAAAGCAGATCACTGCACCTGAAAAGGATACTTTCTTTTTCATTTCATACGTCCTTCCTGTTATTTATAATATATGCTCGTCCAGAAGAATGGTAAACGGTCCGTCATTTACAAGAGATACTTTCATATCTGCTCCAAAAACGCCGTGTTCCACAACAGGAACTGTTTTCTGCGCCTCCCGGATCATATACTCATAAAGTTCCTCTGCCATATCCGGAGCCCCTGCTTCAATAAAGCTGGGACGATTTCCTTTTTTGCAGTTTGCATACAAAGTAAACTGGGAAACCAGCAAAAGCTCTCCCTCTACATCTTTCAGGGAAAGATTGGTCTTGCCTGCCTCGTCTTCAAAAATACGCAGTCCCAGAAGTTTTTTCAGGTACTTGTCTGCAATTTCCCGGTTGTCTTCTTTTCCGGCGCCTACAAACACCAGCAGTCCTTTTCCGATTTTGCCCACAGTATTTCCGTCCACAGTCACTTCAGCCTGCAGAACTCTCTGAATAAAAAGTCTCATAGCTGTTCCTTTCTTTTTGTTTTCTGAACATCAGTATACCATAATTTTACATAAATGTGTCATAAATTTTAAATTTTATTTTATCCTGAAAAAATACCGGGGAATCTGTGGATTCCCCGGTGCTGATAACATTCTGTTTCCTATTTGCTTTATCCTATTTTTTCTTGGATTCATCAAAAATCTGAACCGCATTAATAATAAGCTTTGCCGCATTGTCAAGCCCCAGCTTACCGCTGTCAATACAAAGATTATAATCCTTTGCAGAGCCCCATTTTTTATTAGTGTAGTAATTATAATAGCTGGCTCTGCTCTTGTCAGTTTTGATAATCATATCTTTTGCTTCCTTATCTGATTTTCCGTATTTGGAAGCAATTCTGCGGATCCTTGCATCCATATCTGCATGAATAAAAATACTGAAGCAGTCTGACCAGTCTGAAAGCGCATAATCCGCACAGCGGCCTACCATAACGCAGGGACCCTCTTCTGCCAGTTTTTTGATCGCATCAAACTGTGCCAGAAAAATCTTATGATTCATTGGCATATCATTGAATCCCGCAGAAGAATATCCAAAGGAATAAGTATCCATAACAAGTGAATACAAAAAACTGTTTGTTGGCTTTTCATCATGGTGTTCAAACAGCTCCTTACAGATTCCGCTGTCATTTGCCGCGCGCTCCAGAAGCTCCTTGTCATAACATTTAATGCCA
>NZ_HF999031.1:0-117831 GCF_000433815.1 Blautia sp. CAG:257 | reverse complement strand
GATTGTAATAATTGAACTTGTTGTATTACTCATAAGCGATACACTCCCTTCTGCGAACATGTTTCTGACATATATTATACATGTTTTCCAGGGAAATGCCAACTATTTTCTTAATTTTTCTAATAACTTCAGAAAATAGTCTGGCAAAGGTGCGGTAAATTCCATATATTCACCGGTTACCGGATGAACAAAGCCGAGAACCATAGCGTGAAGTGTCTGCCCCTGAAGGTGAAAAGGATTTTTGGATGAACCGTATACCGTATCTCCAAGAAGCGGATGCCCGATGCTTGTCATATGTACACGGATCTGGTGCGTTCTTCCTGTTTCCAGCCTGCATTCAATGTAGGTATACTGTCCGAACCGCTCCAGAACCTTATAGTGTGTCACAGCAGGTTTTCCGTTTTTGCTGTTGATGGCCATTTTTTTGCGGTCAGTAGGATGACGTCCGATAGGGCCCTCCACAGTTCCCTCATCATCTTTCAGATTTCCGGCCACAATGGCCCGATAACGTCTTTTAATAGAATGTTCTTTCAGCTGCTCTGCAAGATCTCTGTGCACAGAATCCTCTTTACAGATCAGAAGAGCCCCTGTCGTGTCTTTGTCGATCCTGTGAACAATTCCGGGACGCAGAACCCCGTTGATGCCGGAAAGCCGGTCTCCGCAGTGAGCCATCACTGCATTTACCAGAGTTCCCTCTGTGTGGCCTGCAGCGGGATGAACTACCATGCCCTTTGGCTTATTTACCACAAGAAGGTAATCATCCTCGTACAGAATATCAAGCGGAATTGCTTCCGGTTTAATATCCAGAGGCTCCATATCAGGAATTTCCAGGCATATTTCTGTTTCCGGCTGGATTTTGTAATTGGCTTTTACCGGCTTTCCATTAACAAAAATAGCCTGTTCCTTCAGAAGCTTCTGAAGATAGGAACGTGAAAATTCCGGGCATTTTTCTGCCAGATAACGGTCAATACGGACAGAAGTTTCCTCCTGCCCGGTTGTAAAATTTAAAGTCTTCATGAATTATCCCTTTTTCGTTTTATAAAATCAAAATCCTCATCTCTGTAGCAGAATCCCGCCAGAATAACGAAAGCGATTCCTCCGCACACAACAAAAATATCTGCCACATTAAAAACCGGAAAGTCAATCAGGGAAACATAAATAAAGTCAATGACATATCCGTAAAGTAGACGGTCAATAAAATTTCCCAGCGCGCCGGAGGCCAGAACAGCTCCTGTTATCAGAAGAGGCAGGTAATATTTATTTTTCGGTATACGCGCATACAGATACAAAAGCACTGCGAAAAAGGCCATACACAAAATAAGAAAAAGTACCTGTCTGCCCTGAAACATCCCAAAAGCCATGCCCCGGTTTTCCAGATAAGACAGTTCCAGAACTCCGGGAATCAGTGAAATGCCCTGATTTCCCTTTAAATGGATTTCTGCCAGGTGTTTTGTCCACTGGTCAAGAACTGTAAGCAGAATAATAGAAAGGCACCACCAGAAGCCGCAGAGGGCTCCTGGAAAGGTACTTGTATTTCGCTCCTGTTTTTGAGTCATTGTAAAATCTCCTGAATACCCTTAAGAATCTCCTGGTCTGAAAGAGTTTTATCTATAAAGCTGTTGCCGATTCCTTTCATAAGGATAAATTTAATATGACCCTGTTCCATTTTTTTGTCATTTCTGGTTGCTTCCAGGATCTTTTCCGGATCCAGCCCCTGTACGGAAACCGGAAGCCCGAAATCCCTGCATCCGCAAAGAATCTCCTGGTATTCCTTTTCTGATAGTAGTCCTCTGTTCCGGGATATTGCAGCTGCGGCTATGGTTCCCACTGCCACACACTGTCCGTGAAGAAGCTGAAAATCCATAAGCTTTTCTACGGCGTGTCCTATGGTATGTCCAAGATTCAGAAGCGCTCTTTCTCCCTGCTCTTTCGGATCCCGCTCTACAACACCGGCCTTGATCTCACAGCATCTGCGGATCACAGAAGCAAGAACCTGACTGTCAAGCCCCCGGATCTGCTTTTTCTGCCTGCATACAGAACGAAACAGTTCACTGTCGCAGATCAGACCTGTTTTCAGAACCTCTCCCATTCCACAGATAAACTCTGTTTCAGGAAGGGTGTTCAGAGTATTCATATTCATATATACAAGCCGGGGCTGATGAAAAGCTCCTACCA
This sequence comes from Blautia sp. CAG:257, assembly GCF_000433815.1. Lineage (NCBI taxonomy): Bacteria > Bacillati > Bacillota > Clostridia > Lachnospirales > Lachnospiraceae > Blautia > Blautia sp. CAG:257. The sequence goes on along the minus strand of NZ_HF999031.1, from coordinate 115,656 downwards.
TATTTTTGTACTGCTGGAAGTCCACCCCTGTTTTTCCGCCTACGCTGCTGTCTACCTGCGCCAACAGCGTCGTGGGGATCTGTATGAAATCAATGCCGCGAAGATAGGTGGCAGCGGCAAAACCGGTAAGATCTCCGGTTACTCCGCCTCCCAGGGCAATCAGAAAGCCGGTACGGTCAATTTTATTTTCGATCAGTGTGCGGTACAGGTTCTGGACGGTATCAAGATTTTTATTTGGTTCTCCTGCCTCAAAGACAAAAACATCCACAGATTCTTCCACAGACTCCAGTATTTTTTTTACCTTATCTCCATATAGGGGGAATACATTGGAATCTGATACAATACAAACCCTTCTGCCCACCAGGTTTTCTTTTTTCAGTCCGCTGCACAGCTCTGCAAAGTCTTCTTCAAAATAAATAGGATAATAAAATTCTCCCTCACGGCGAACGTTTAAGATATTGTGTTCCATGCTCGAACACCTCCTGTTCTTTTATACATACTTCAAAAGACTGACCCCTGTCCGGCCTTTTTTGGTTTTTCCGGAAATTTTTTCAAAAATAAACCGACCTTTTCCCCTGACAGAAATAATATCTCCTTCTTTTGGTTCATATCCATTGGAAGTAATCAGCTTTCCGTTTACAAAAACCTGACCGCCCTCGATATAAGAAACCATGCTGCTTCTGGATGCCTGAAAGGCAATGGCAATAAGAGCATCCAGACGCACAGACGTACAGGTTCCGGAAACTGCAGCAAAGCCGGGACTGGGAAGCTCCTCCGGGTTTTCTACCTTTGATACAGTTACAGTTGTATGACGGACCCTGCAGAGATTTTTCATAATAAAATCCGCGATCTTGTTATGGCAGAACACCCAGGCCCCATGTTCTTTTACAAGAATATCTCCGATCACAGAGCGTTCCACTCCCAGACCAAGAATGGTTCCAAGATAATCTCTATGTGTAAGCGCCTCCGAAAATTTCACTGCCTTCGGTTCAATTTTCAGACAGCAGATCGGATATTCCCAGTAGAATCCCAGATCTGTAGGATAAAAGGCTATCATCTGACGCTCCGCCCCGTCATATCCGCCCTGACTCTCCATAACAATCCCCGGAAAACGCGCTGCCTGGCCTGTTACCAGATTTTGTTCGTTTAAATTAAGAAAATCCGAAAAGGTGACAATATCTCTCTGATAAGAGAGATTTGCCAGTTCCCGGATTCTCTTAATGAAAAAATCGTCTTTTTCCATCGTATATTAATATCCTGCTCTTACTGACGGAACAGATCCTCCCAGAATATTCTGGAGATCACCGGTAATGTCAACATTGGATGGTCCCAGTACAAAGATATAGCTGGATACCTTCTGAAGACTTCCGCCCAGAGAATAACATGCGCCTGAAGTAAAATCAATGATCCGCTGCGCCAGCTCCACATCAATCCCCTCAAGATTCAGAATGACAGTAGAATTGTCAACCAGTGTGTCAGCGATCTCACGGGTATCCTCCATGGATGTCGGCTTGATCACACAGACTTCCATATTCACAGACTGAGAGCTTCTGCGGCTGCTTCTCATAGGAGTGATCTTACTGGATGAAGTACGGATCGGCTTTTCCTGTTTTACAGGAGTAACTCTGGAAACAGAAGAAGCAGATTTCGGACTGAATTTCTGAACAGGTTCTTCCTCCTCTTCATCGTCCAGTTCATCATACTCGTCGTAATCATCCTCTTTTTTCTTTCCGAATTTCTGGAAAAATTTCTTTACCGGCTTTTCTTCCTCGTCATCATCCAGAAAATCATCATCGGATTCATCCAGGATATCATCATCCAGAAAATCGTCCTCATCGTAATCGTCATTCAGTTTCACTGCATCTAAAAGCTTATCTAAAACGCTCATTTTAATCTCCAATCTTATTCTTTGTTTCGCTATCGCACGTAATTTCTTTCTCCGAAAATCCCCGTGCCCACACGAACCATTGTTGCGCCCTCCTGGACAGCCACCTGATAGTCTCCGGTCATCCCCATACTCAAAACGCTCATACTAACATTATTAATGTTTTTTGCCTCAATGTCAACACTTAATTTTTTTAATTGTCGGAAAAAATCACGGTTATCCTCTGCATTTTCCACATAAGGAGCAATGGTCATAAGCCCCTGTACCTTTATATGAGGAAAATCTGCAATAGTTTCAATAAGGGGAAGAACCTCGTCCATTTTCAGTCCGAATTTACTTTCTTCCTGAGCAACATTCACTTCCAGAAGAACAGGAACGCAGACATTATGCTTTGCTGCCTCCTGCTCAATAGTCTGCGCAAGGCGCAGAGAATCCACAGAATGGATCATGGAAACCTTATCAACAATGTATTTGACCTTATTTCTCTGCAGGTGACCGATCATGTGCCACTGAATATCCTCAGGAAGCTGCGGATGCTTGTCCATGATCTCCTGTACCTTATTTTCACCAAAGCATCTGGCGCCTGCATCATAGGCTTCCTTCAGCATGGATACCGGCTTTGTTTTGCTTACAGCGATCAAAGTAACCTCTTTCGGGTCACGCCCTGCCATTCTGCATGCCTCGTCAATGTTTTTTCTTACCTGTTCCAGATTTTCTGTTATCATAAATTCCTGCCTCCAGACTAATATAAAATCTCTTCTTCATTTACTTTGTCTGCATTACGTACAATGTGATCGTACCGTGAGAGTCCATAAGAAGTATTTTTGGATACAATAGCGTATTCTTCATTCTGGTCAAGAACCTCTATCCTGCGGAAAACAGCATATCCCTGATTGGTACAGTAAACGCCTTCCAGAACTCCTACGTCTTTGATTACATACCGGCTCTGATCCTCCTGGCAGACGACCACATCGCCTTCTTTGAATTTCTTTTTATCTACATAATAAATGTAGTCCGGTTCCTTTCCTTCTTCTGTTTCAGTACTCTCGTCCTCGATCTGTGCATAAATATCAGCCGCAACAAAAGCAGAAGTGCTATTTCCATTTTTGTCCGCACCCTCCACCATAAATCCAGTCTGCTGAGTTTCTTTATCCGTTGTGGCATATTTGGACGGAATGGTATAAAATTCCTTGGTCACAATGGAAGACAGAGGAATCTTCAGCCCGGTAACAGTGTTGGTCACAAGCTCAATCTCTACAAAACGGTCAGAAGCATAGCGGATCAGTCCTTTGTTAAAATCAATCTGACCATATTTCTGGCCGTCGATCTCTATAATAGAAAAATCTCCGTTCTGAGTTTTATCGTCTTTCAAAAATTTCACCCGGACAGCCGTTCTGTCAGCAAGCTTTGCCTCCTGTTTTTCACTGAGAGGGATCAGCAGACTCCAGCGTTCATCAGTGATAAGAGTATAAACAGGATCTCCCGCTTTTATGGAACCGCCTGTTTTCAGATCAGTTTCGTGGTAAGCATTCTGATCAAAATCCACTGCGGATAAAGTGGATACGCTTTTATTTTCATAGCCGTCCATGGAATAGAGAACGATTCCGTCACTGTCTGCTTTTGTAACCGCCTGACCTCCCAGAGATACCGCGCCTCCTTCGGAGGTTCCTGCATACTGAAGGATATTTCCCTCCAGAGTATATTTAAAGCTGTACGTATTATTAAATTTGCTTGGATTAAAGCCCTTGGAAAAACTCATCATATCATTGCGGATGCTGGTCAGTTCTTCAGGAGTCAGCTCGGCGCTGTTTTCTGTTGCCTTAGAGCTGCTGATCCCGTAAACAGGTCCATTGGCATTGATCTTATTGCCCTCTCTCGCATAATAGGTGATAAATCCGTCAGAATCTGCTTTATAAATGGACTCTTCACGTATGGCGAGCCCTGTGTATGTTTCATTTCGGGAAAGAGGTCCGGAAATGACCTGATAGGATTCTACTGTATCAGATGCCAGATATACGATCATACTGAATATCATATAAAGCAGCAGCACCCCAAAAATAATGGTTCCGATATTCAGGCCGAAAATATTTTTTATTTTTGAAAGAAGCCCCGGGCTTCTTGGTGATTTATTGTGATCAGGCAAAAAAATGCCTCCTTTAAATAACTTTTTTCAGATATACGAACCCATTGTAACATTTTAAGCCCTGTCTGACAAGAAAAAGAGACAGTTTTTTCTCTGTGGTCCATAAACCAGAATATAAATTTTTTGCATTTTGCGAACATATTTTCCGAATATTTGTTTGCTATCCAGAAAAAAGTATGGTATAATAGCGGAAACGGAATGAAGCGGAAATTTTGGAGGTAAAAATATGGCATACGGCAGAATCAGTAAAAAACAGCAGGAAATACTGGATTATATTAAAAATGAGATTCTGAACAGAGGATTTCCTCCGGCAGTACGTGAGATCTGCGAGGCAGTCCATCTGAAATCTACATCCTCTGTTCATTCTCATCTGGAAGCCCTGGAAAAGAACGGTTATATCCGCAGAGACGCAACAAAGCCAAGAGCGATTGAGATCCTTGACGATCAGTTTAATCTTGTGCGCAGAGAGGTTGTAAATGTTCCTTTAATCGGAACCGTAGCCGCAGGGCAGCCTATTTTTGCAGTGGAAAACATTGAGGGATACTTCCCTGTGCCGGCAGAGTTTATGCCAAATGCCCAGAGCTTTCTTCTGAAAGTAAAGGGAGACAGTATGATCAATGCAGGGATTTTTGACGGCGACCAGGTTCTGGTAAAACAGCAGTCCTCTGCTGAAAACGGAGATATGGTAGTGGCTCTTGTGGAGGATGCAGCCACAGTCAAAACCTTTTATAAAGAAGACGGCTACTATCGTCTTCAGCCGGAAAATGATGAGATGGACCCGATTCTCGTTCATGGAAATCTTCAGATCCTTGGCAAAGTATTTGGCGTATTTCGTTTTTATAATTAATCAGATCAGACAGAAAAGGATCCCCGGATGCTGTGGATGAAAAACAACAGCTTCCGGGGATCCGTCTTTCTTATCAGAAAATATTTTTACAAACCGCAGGATTCTCAAAAATCTCCTCCTGCTGAATATTTCCGCCTTTAAGTTTACATAATGTTTTTACTGTAAACTTGTATCTGATAAGCAATCTTATGCAGACTGTCTTATTCAGCCAGAAATTCTTCCATTTCCAGAACCTTTCCATCACGCCAGATTCTTTCCAGGTCATAGAAGAGACGGTTCTCCTCATCAAATACATGAATGATCAGATCGCCGTAATCCATAAGGATCCAGCTTGAATTTCTGGTACCTTCAATCTGTTTTGGCTCATATCCTGCTTTTGTAAGCATCTCTTCTACATTGTCAACCATAGCCTGAACCTGATTCTGGTTGCTTCCGCTGGCAATTACAAAATAATCTGCCAGAACAGAAACCTCATGAATATCAATTACTTTTACATCCATGGCTTTTTTGTCATCAAGAGCTCTTAAAGCAATCTTTGTCATTTCCTTTTCTCTGTTCATAGATCAAAGCCCCTTTCCGGCAGGAGAATCAGCTTCCCTGCCTTTTTGTATGTAAATCTTTGTAGTAAGCAAACGCATCTTCTGTTGCAGAATCAATTTCCCCCGGAGTCTCCTCCAGATAATCCAGGGTATCTTTCAGGATCACATACATGCACTCATCCAGATCCTGAAAGGCAATTTTTCGGATCTCAGGAAGATTCTGCGCCCTGTCCCTGCCCGGCTCAATATAATCTGCAATATAAACAATCTTTTCCAGAAGACTCATATCCGGCTTTCCTGTTGTATGGAAAGCAATGGCAGAAAGAATTTCTTTTTTTCTGATCCCATATTTATCCTTTGCCACAAAAGCGCCCAGCTTTGCATGGAGAAGAAAGGGATGTTCCTTTTCAAATTCTGTTACCGGAATCTTGTTTTCCCCGCACATTTTCAGTTTCTTTTTGTTGGGAATACATTTGGCGCAGTCATGAAGAAGTCCTGCCAGCTGCGCATCCGCTATGGGGCAGTCATGAGCCATTGCCAGAGCTGCACAGGTATACATAACGCCAAGGGTATGATGAAACCTGTTCTCATCCAGATATTTTGAAAGTTTTTTCTGTATTTTAATAAAATCGTATTCAGCCATTGTATTCAGGTTCTCCTTCCGGCGCAAGATAAATATGATGTTCACGGATATAAGAAACCACCGGATCCGGAACATAATAGCGAAGACTTTTTCCTTCCTGGATCCACTGCCGGATCAGCTGACTGGAAATATCAATATTCAGCGTATCCAGCCGGATAAAGCATCCCCCGTACTGATGAGAAAGATATGTCATCTCCTGATCCAGACTGAGAGTGGGAACATGGTTTCTGGCAGCGACCACAATGGTACAGGCCCGGCAGATCCGGGCAGGCTCCTTCCAGGTGGCAAAATCATAAAGTGAGTCTGCTCCGATAATAAAATAATAATCTGTGTCCGGATTTTCCTGTTTCAGCCGCTCCAGAGTACGATAGGTATAAGTATACCCGTCTTCGTTCATTTCTATCAGTGAAAGTTCAAAATGAGGATTTCCCTCAATGGCTTTCTGCACCATGGAAATCCTCTCTTCATTGCTTGCTCTGCCCTGACGGTTTCTTTTGTGCGGAGGGTTTCCGCTTGGCATGAACCATACACGGTCAAGACTCAGCTGCTCATATGCTTTTTCTCCGAGAATCAGATGGCCTACGTGAACAGGATCAAAGGTTCCTCCCATGATTCCTATTTTTTTTCGATGTGAAGCCATATTCATTCCTCCTGTATTATGGCAGAATGATTTTTTTCTTGTCTTTTTTTCCTTCCCGGTAAAGTACGATCTTACGTCCGATCACCTGGACAACCTGGGAATGTGTTCTTTCTGCAAGAACCTCCGCCATCTGGCGGGGATCATCCAGACAGTTCTGAAGAACGCTGATCTTGATCAGCTCCCTGGCTGCCAGCGCCTCATCCACAGAAGCTGTATTCTCCGGTGTGACACTTCCCTTGCCAAGCTGAAGGACCGGATCCATTTTCATTGCCAGGCTTTTCAGATAAGCTCTCTGTTTACTTGTCATAACTGTAACCAGCCTTTCTAAAATATCACTTATTTATAATAATCAAAGTCAAATCCGTACATGCGCACGGTATCGCCTTCTTCTATGCCAGCATTTTCCAGTTCATCAAGGATACCTCCATCCTTAAGGAAACGCTGGAAGAAGGCAAAGCCTTTTTCAGAATCCAGATTGGTATAACCCAGCATTTTTTCAATCTTCGGTCCTTCCACAACAAAGACATGAGGATCATCCTCCGCCTTTGTGACAGTATAAGGAAGATTTTCTGTAATAAGAACATCCTCCGGGAAGAATTCCTGTTCAAATACAATACGCTCCGCAGGGCTCTCATCAAGGAGCTGCCGGATACCGAAAAGCAGTTCACGGATTCCCTGACCTGTTGCCGCAGAAACAGGATATACCTTAATTCCCTTTGGCTCAAATTCAGCTCTCAGGCGATCCACCGGATTTTCCTCACCGTCCTCAAAGATACAGTCGATCTTGTTGGCAGCGATCAGCTGAGGTCTTGCTGCGATTTCCGGATTATAAGCTTCCAGCTCCTTGTTGATCTTATAAATATCATCCACCGGATCACGGCCTTCTGTAGAAGCCGCATCTACAATGTGAACCAGGACCCTGGTTCTCTCAATGTGGCGGAGAAATTCATGACCAAGGCCTACGCCCTCAGACGCGCCCTCGATCAGTCCGGGAATATCTGCAATTACAAATCCGCCGTTCTCTGTATCCACAACGCCCAGGTTAGGGCTTAATGTTGTAAAATGATAATTGGCAATCTTTGGCTGGGCATTGGTAACTCTGGAAAGGAAAGTAGATTTTCCAACATTTGGGAAGCCAACCAGCCCCACATCTGCGATCACCTTCAGTTCCAGAAGAACCTCAAGTTCCTGAGCAGGCTGTCCCGGCTGGGCATATTTCGGCACCTGCATGGTGGCAGTTGCATAATGCTGATTGCCTTTTCCGCCTCTTCCGCCCTTTAACACAACCTGTCTTTTATTATCACCGGACATGTCGGCAATGACCTTGCGGGATTCTGCTTCCATAATAACCGTTCCTTCCGGAACCTTAAGAACAATATCCCTGCCATCTCCGCCGTGGCAGCGTCTTTTGCCGCCTTCTTCTCCGTCCTCTGCTTTAAATTTTCTTTTATGCCTGTAATCTCCCAGAGTGTTCTGTCCCTCGTCCACTTCAAAGATAACGTCTCCGCCTCTTCCGCCGTCCCCGCCATCCGGACCGCCGTTGGGTACGTACAGCTCTCTGCGGAAGCTTACATGGCCGTCTCCGCCCTTACCAGAACGGATAATGATTTTTGCTCTGTCTGCAAACATAAAGTCGCTCCTTATACTGTAAACAAAAGGCTTCAAACCATGAACGATTTGAAGCCCTTACGCCAAACTGATTATTCTGCCTCTACCGGAACGATAGAAACCTGTTTCTTATCGCGTCCTTTTCTGGTGAATCTTACAACACCATCTGTCAGTGCAAATAATGTATAGTCTTTACCGCAGCCTACGTTCACGCCTGGGTGAATCTTAGTTCCACGCTGTCTGTAAAGGATGTTGCCAGCTTTTACAAACTGTCCGTCTGCTCTTTTGGCACCAAGTCTCTTGGACTCAGAATCACGGCCGTTCTTTGTAGAACCAACACCTTTTTTATGTGCGAATAACTGAAGGTTCATTTTCATCATGTCGTTACACCTCCCTGACTTTTACTTTTAAATAACGTTTTGAATAGCTATGCTCAATTTCTGTCAGTCCGAGAACAAGGGAATCCATAAGGAGTGTCCCTCCCTCTGATACAGGCTCTGTAAAAACAAAAGAAACGTAACCGTCCTTTTCTTTTACGGAAATCTGATCATGAGTCAGAGTTTCAAGAGAATTTACGGTATTGATCACCAGAACGGAAACCGCAGCACAGATAATGTCCTGACCTTCCTCGGCGTAACCGGCATGTCCCTTTGATGTAAACTCTGTATAGGAATTGTTCTTCTTCGTGACTGTCACTGTAATCATACAAACACCAGATTAAGCGTTGATCTTTTCGATTTTCACTTTAGTGAACTGCTGTCTGTGACCGTTTTTCTTGTGATATCCAGTTTTTCTCTTGTACTTGTAAACGATGACTTTTTTAGCCTTTCCGTTCTCAACTACAGAAGCGGTAACACTGGCATCTTTTACGTCTTCTCCAACTTTTAATCCGTCATTGCTGACTGCGATCACGTTATCGAAAGTTACGGTTTCACCAGCTTCAACACCGAGTTTTTCAACTCTGATTACGTCGCCCTCGGCAACTTTGTACTGTTTACCACCTGTTGCAATAATTGCGTACATCTGTGGCACCTCCTGTAAAATTTACTCGCCAAATATGGTGGGCGGGCATAAAACCCGCCGCTTCAACCTCTTTGTGCGGCATCCTTTGTATGATAGCACGGTTATTTTCATTCGTCAAGATATGTAATGAAATTTTTTTAATTTTTTAGGCAATAAGCTTATTTTATTTTCCCAGGCGTCTGCGGCGGAGTTCTGTTTTACTGTTTATAAAAAAGTCCTTAGCAACATCTGATGTTATAAATATTGAAAAAACCCAGTTTCTAATCAATTCAATAAAAAAGTCCTTTTTATTCAGCATGATCATATTGATTCCTGACTCTATATATAAGCGGCATCTTTCCGCAAAGGAAAGTCCCTGGGGAACCATATAAAACTGATTCATTACCACTCCCTGTTCCAAAACAGAACCAAAAACCATTCCGATCAAAACACAAAGCATCGTCATGACAACTACAAGGAAGGCTCTTTTCTTTCCGGGAACATCTTTTGATATATCATATCCTTTTTTTATCAGACGGCCTGCAAAAAAAATTGCCAGCAGCCCAAAGAGAGCATTTATCGCAAATGCAGCTGCCAGGATAACAGCTCCCAAAATACAACCGCCCAGTGCTCCCAGCCACCCGGGAAAATATCTTTCTCCGCCCCACGGCTCTTCTGGCTCGATATACTTCTGACCAATGTACTTCTGCGCCGGTTCCTGTTCTTCAGCAACTCTCTTTACTTTTAATTCCTCTTCAAACTCGTCCAGTTCTTTTTTTATTTCCTGTTCCAAAGCAAGAGCACAATGTTCATGTGTATAAACGCATACCTGAGTAAGCCCGTCTTCTATAAAGGACCAGACACCCTGTCCATACATGGGAAGTCCGCATTTTGGACAGATATCTGCGTCAGGAAGCTTATATTGATCTAAAATATGAATTACTCGTTTTAGATGATTCCGAAACTGGCGCATAGTACCCGGACCTTTTCTGAAAGATGCAATCAGATATATAAGTTCCGCATGGGTACCATCCTTCAGCCGGTCGCTTCTGTAATCTGCTTTTTCCAGATCCTTTTCCAGCTCTTTACATAGCTCATCATCCAACTTTGCAGAAATACAAAAGGTTTTGTGATTAAAACCCTCCCACATACTGACTGCGTATCCTTTGCAGATACCGCAGGCAATGCCGTCACGGATCTCCAGTCCCAGCTCCCGGGCCAGTTTTTTTAAAGCAGGGCCTGAATGCATAATTCTTTCCCCCTCCTCAGAACCTCTGTCTGCCTTCTCTCCTGTTTTTACAGCAAATTTATTTTTCTTCGTTCTGCTTCCGTATCTCTAAGATTTCTTCCCTCACAGGCTTTCTTACCTTTTTTCGGGTCATTTCCAGAATATGCAGAGGCGTAATATCCACTGCCCTGGCCTTTACAGGATCTTTTCGAAGATATTTCTGAAGCACATGGAACAGTTCGTCCTGATGATCCGGATTCTGCATATTAATAAAATCAATCAGGATGATCCCGGAAAGATTGCGAAGCCGTATCTGGCGGGCAATTTCCTCAGAAGCTTCAAGATTGATCTTCCGGTAGGTTTCCTCTGCCTTTTTCTTTCCCGTATATTTGCCGCTGTTTACGTCAATGGAAGCAAAGGCCTCAGTCTGCTGGATCACAAGAAAACCGCCGCTTTTCAGCCATATTTTTTCCTGCTGCACCTCTTCCAGAGCATGTTCCAACCGGTACAGCTTATAAACAGGCAGAAGCTTATCCTCATAAAAACTCAGCTTCTCAAGCTCATCCGGTATAAAATCCTCCAGATATTTCTGCAGTTTCTCATGAATTTCCGGAATGTCCGTAATAATTTCCTCCAGATTTCGGCTGTACACATCACGGACTGCTGCCACATAAAAAGGTTCCGCCTCATAGAGAAGGCTGAAGCAGGTACGGTTCTGCCCGTTGACCGCCACCTTTTCGTAAGTTTTTTTCAGGCAGAAAAGCTCATGGAGAAATTCCTCTTTGGAAGCCTCTGCTGCATTGGTGCGGGCGATCAGTCCATAGCCTCTGTCCTTAAGCTCCCTTTCCGGTTCCAGCCATTTATTCAGAAGGCTGCTTTCTTCCTTTGTAAGCTTTCCGGAAAAACCAAGCTTCCGGTTTCCTGTTGTAAGCACCAGGTATTTTCCCGGAAAGTTCAGGTTTGTGGTAAGAGCAGGAAGCTTTCCCTTCATAGCGTCCCTGCTTACCTGAACCAGAAGCTCGTCTCCTGCCCTTAGTGGGGCAGTTCCTTTCCTTCCGGCAGTAAAAATCACCTGTTCCGGCGGAACAAGAGGCAGATATCCGGTAAGTCCGTCCCCAAAGCGCACAAAAGCCGCCTGGATATTCTGGGCGATCTTTTCAATCTGTCCCACATAAATGTTATTCAGAATACTTTTTTTCCCTGCTGCTTCAAGCCTCAGCTCCATGATCTTCTGATTTTCTGCGACAGCGCACACAATGGAGGAGCAGCCCCAAAGCTTCAGTTCTGTGATGATCAGCTTACTCAACTTTTTCTCCCAGGGCTTCCAACGGAAGGAAACGGGGATTTTTATCCTCGCCTGCATCCGCGTAAACCTCTCTCCGTTCAATCATATAGGCAAACTCCTGCGGTTCTTGATCCAGCCAGCGCACAAAGGTATCCATTACAAGCTCCGGCTTGGTGTAATTGGAGCTTGCAGAAGCCAGCTGCATAAATACGCCGCTGTCACAGGCCTCCATCTGATAAATTAACGGACGGATGTCCACAGTTTTTTCGCTGCGCTTTGTCTTTTTGGTTACTGTGATCTCCTTCTGTGCAAGAAAATCCGCCAGCTTCTCCTGCCAGTTCCCGCAGGGTTCTTTTCCCGGCCGGAAAGCAACAAAATAATCTGCGGCAGCCACAAGAGCCATAGCAGTGCTTGCCTTGCCGTCCTCTACCTGTCTTGCTGAGCTGATTGTAACGCCCTCCACCATAACTGCATTGAGACGATCTTCAATTTCTGCTGTAGGAACTTTTTCCGTAAGCTCCATATCAAAGTATTCTCCCAGACTTGTGGTTCCCACGCCAAGAGGAGCTGCAAAGGACATGATCATATGAGGACTGTAGCCTCCGGAAAATGCCACCGGAAGCTCTGCTCTGCGGATGGCTTTCTGGAAGTAGCGCATGGTATCCAGATGGCCCACAAACTTCATTGCTCCTGTTTTTGTAAATTTAATTCTGACCTTCATGGCACACACCTCCTCCATATCTTTTCGCCCCGCAGCCGGAACATCTCTGACGGCAGTTAGGGGTCACTGTCTCCGCCTTTGCCTGTTTCCATTCGCGGATCAGAAATTCTTTGCTTACGCCTGCGTCAATAAAATCCCAGGGAAGGATCTCATCTGTGTCCCGTTCACGAAGAGTATAAAACTCCATGTCAACGCCGGTTTCTGCAAAAGCTTCCTTCCAGATGTCATATCGGAAGCTTTCAGACCAGGCATCATAGAGAGCTCCTTTTTCATAGGCTTTCAGGATTACTTTGGAGCTTCTTCTGTCGCCTCTTGCCAGGAAACCTTCAAGAACCGTAACATCCGGTTCATGCCAGCTGTACCTGATGCTGCGCTGATTTAACTGAGAACGGATTTCATTTTTTACGATTTTTGCTTTTTCAATAAATTCCTCTTCCCTGAACATAGGCGCCCACTGGAACGGTGTAAAGGGCTTTGGCACAAAGAAGGAGGTGCTCACATTGATCTGCACTTTACCGTTTCGCTTATCCTTTGGAATCTCATAGTAACGTTCTGCAATTTTTTCCGCAAGGTGGGCGATCCCCTTCATATCCTCTTCGGTTTCTGTGGGAAGTCCCAGCATAAAGTAGAGCTTTACACGGTTCCATCCACCTTCAAAGGCCTGTCCGGCTCCGTGAAGGATATCTTCCTCTGTAAGTCCCTTGTTGATCACATTGCGGAGGCGCTGAGAACCGGCCTCCGGCGCAAAGGTAAGGCTGCTTTTCTTTACATCCTGTACCTTGCTCATAACGTCCAGCGCAAAGGCGTCAATACGCAGAGACGGAAGGGAAATATTTACTGCCTTATCCCGGAACTCATCGATCAGAAAGTTTACAAGTTCCTTCAGTTCACTGTAATCACTGGAGCTTAAGGAGCTTAAAGAAATTTCCTCATGTCCGGTATTTTTTAACATGATCCGGGCAGCTTCCTTCAGATCCTCAATATCCCTTTCCCTTGTAGGACGGTATATCATCCCGGCCTGGCAGAAACGACAGCCCCGGATGCAGCCTCTCTGAATCTCCAGAGTCACACGGTCCTGGGTTGCTTTAATAAAAGGAACCACAGGCGCTTCCAGAAAATTATAGTCCCTGTCCATATCCATAACCAGCTGCTTTTCTACCTTAGAAGGAGCTTCCGGCTGATTTGGCGTAAAGGACGCAATGGTGCCGTCCTCCTGATAGGTTACATCATAAAAAGCAGGCACATAAATTCCCGGAATCTGCGCTGCCTTTAAAAGAAAATCTTTTTTTGTTCCCCCTGCCTTTTTGTTTGCAATATAAGCATCAAAAAGCGCATCATAGGCAGTTTCTCCCTCTCCGATATAGAAAAGATCAAAGAACTCTGCCAGCGGCTCCGGATTATAGGCGCAGGCGCCTCCTCCGATCACAAGAGGAAATTCCTCCCCGCGTTCTTTGGCCAGAAACGGAATCTGAGAAAGATCCAGAAGCTGCAGAACATTGGTGTAACACATTTCATAGCCCAGAGTAATGCCCAGAAAATCAAAGTCACGCACCGGTTCCTGGGATTCCAGAGCAAAAAGAGGTATCTTCTTCTCCCGCATGATCTTATCCAGATCCGTCCACGGGGAAAACAGACGCTCACACCATACGTCCTCTCTTTTATTAAACATATCATAAAGGATGGCCATTCCAAGATTGGACATGCCGATCTCATAAACATCTGGGAACGCCATGCAGAATCTCAGGTCCACCTTACCCTTATCCTTCATCACTGAGTTGACCTCACCTCCGATATAGCGGGCGGCCTTGTCAATGCTCATTAAAATTTCATCATCTAATGCAAGTTTTCTCATATATCTCCTTTCGTTTTTGTGTAATGCCAACAAAATACGTCACTCTTTTTTTCGTAGTTTACTTTTTTCCATTACATAACACAATGTATAATTATACATCCTGTAACTTATAGTATCTGACAGCATACAGCATGGATTTTTATGCATTATTATCTACAGCGTTCTTCCATTTTCTGAACTACCTGAAACTCTTTTGACCTATCTGATACTTTTTGCTATGAAACAGAAGAACAGATGATGGAATGGCACATAAACCCAAAATATTATATCCTTATTATAAAGAGAGTTCAAGCAAATCTTTTGGACAGATGCAAATATCCAGAGGGTTTATTCTATCGGTACAATCGCAAAATAGTTTTAACAGTTTTTCTATATTATGTTCCCCCGCTGTTTTAAAAGAAGAAAACCGCCTTTGCCGGCGGTTCTCTGTATTCTGTTTCACAAACTTCCACATAGTAGTTTCCGGTTCCATTGATGATAGGGCGCAGATAAAGAAGAAATGCCCGTCACAAATAATCAGGCAAGAATGGAAAACCCTATCCTTCATCACTGAATTGACCATCCTCCCAGTTGCCGGACAAAAACCATGTGTTCTCTGTGTTTTTAAAGGGCGCTTTTTATTTCTCTGACATAAGCGCCAATATGCTGTGGAGCATTTTCCCCATACTGTTCTAAAAGCTTTATAATTGCAGAGCCTACAATTACGCCATCTGCATACTCTGCCATTTTCTTTGCCTGCTGCGGTGTAGAGATGCCAAATCCAACAGCACAGGGAATTTTCGTATTCTCACGAACAGCCTTGACTATAGAAGCCAGATCTGTCTTAATCTCCTGCCTCATTCCTGTTACGCCAAGACTGGACACAATATAAATAAAGCCCTCTGCCTCTCTGGCAATCATGGCAATACGTTTTTCAGAAGTAGGGGCCACCATGGAAATCAATTCTATGCCATATTGTTTACACAGTGGATGAAATTCTTCTTTTTCCTCAAAGGGAAGATCCGGAAGGATCAGTCCGTCGATTTCAGACTCCCGGCATTCAGATACAAATCTTTCCACACCATATGAAAATACGACATTCGCATAGGTCATAAACACCAATGGTACTTTTACATCTTTTCGCAGTTCTTTTACAAATGTAAAAATTTTGTCTGTAGTGATTCCGGCATTTAATGCTCTTAAGTTGGCTCCCTGAATAACAGGTCCTTCTGCAGTGGGATCAGAAAACGGAATTCCAAGTTCAACCAGATCTGCTCCGTTTTCAACAGCAGCACGCACAACTTCTGCCGTTGTTTCCAGATCCGGATCACCACATGTAACAAACGGAATAAACACCTTTCCTTTTTCAAATACTTTACTTATTTTACTCATAAATATTCTCTCCTCTGTAACGGGCAATCGATGCGCAGTCCTTGTCGCCTCTGCCGGAAATGGTAATCACAACAATTTTATCTGTTTCCATTGCAGGTGCAATTTTCATTCCGTGAGCAACTGCATGTGCGGATTCGATTGCAGGAATAATTCCTTCTGTCCTGGCAAGATATTCAAATGCGCCTACTGCCTCCTCATCTGTTACCGGCACATATTCAGCTCTCCCGATATCATGCAGATAAGAATGCTCCGGTCCTACTCCTGGATAATCAAGTCCGGCAGAAATAGAGTAAACAGGAGCAATCTGTCCGTATTGATCCTGACAGAAATAGGATTTCATTCCGTGAAAAATCCCGGGTTTTCCGGTTGCGATCGTAGCCGCTGTTTCCGCAGTATCAATTCCTCTTCCTGCGGCTTCACAGCCAATCAGACGTACCTGTTTATCTTCAATAAAATGATAAAAACTTCCGATTGCATTGGAACCTCCCCCCACGCAGGCTACCACCGCATCCGGCAGTCTTCCTTCTTTCTGAATCATCTGCTCTTTGATCTCCCTGGAAATCACTGACTGAAAATCACGAACAATCACCGGAAACGGATGAGGCCCCATAACGGATCCAAGACAGTAATGAGTGTCTGACATACGTGAAGTCCATTCACGCATGGCCTCTGAAACAGCATCCTTTAACGTTGCAGTACCTGTTTTTACCGGAATTACCTCTGCTCCCAGCAATCGCATCCGATACACATTAAGCGCCTGACGGATCGTATCTTCTTCACCCATAAACACCTCACATTCCATTCCCATAAGAGCTGCTGCTGTTGCTGTTGCAACTCCATGCTGACCTGCTCCTGTTTCAGCGATCAGTCTCGTCTTTCCCATTTTTTTTGCAAGCAGAGCCTGCCCCAGTACGTTATTGATTTTATGGGCACCTGTATGATTAAGATCTTCACGTTTCAGATATATTTTTGCCCCACCCAAATCTCTGGTCATCTTTTCTGCATAATACAGTCTGGACGGTCTTCCGGCATATTCGTTAAGAAGCTCTGTAAGCTCCTGATTAAATTTCGGATCGTTTTTATAATAGTCATACGCCTCTTCCAGTTCAGTCACTGCATTCATCAATGTTTCCGGTATATACTGTCCGCCGTGAATGCCAAAACGGCCTTTTTTATTTGTCATGATCTTTCATCCCTCTTTCTTTCTGACTGCTGCAATCAATGCCTGCATTTTTCTTTTGTCTTTCCATCCATCTGTTTCAACGCCGGAACTGACATCTACCCCATATGGATTTAATTGCTCCACTGCCTTTTTTATATTTCCGATATGAAGCCCTCCGGCAAGAAAATACGGTCTCTCTACATTCTGTACCAGCTTCCAGTCAAAGGTCGTTCCCGATCCGGCTCCGGAATCTAACAAGATATAGTCTGCAGAGCACTTTTCCGCTTTATCAGCATCTTCGGCTGTTCTTATACAGAAAGCCCTGATAACCGGCTGTGCCATAAGAGACTTTAATCGTCTGATATACGCCTCATCCTCCCCGCCATGAAGCTGAACCATATCTACGATCCCTTTTCTGCAGATCTCTGCAATCTGTTCAGGATGTTTATCTGCAAAAACTCCAACTGTTTTAATCTCCGGGGCCAACCGCTTTTTTAATTCTTTTGCTTTTTCCTGAGAAATATATCTTTTACTTGTATTTACAAACACAAACCCTACATATTCCGGTCTTAGTTCATTTACTGCCTCGATATCACACAGGCGAGACAATCCACAAAGTTTTATTTTTGTCATATAACCCCTCTTAACCCGGCAAGTTTTGCTCCTTTATGCTCTGCTCTCATCAGAGTTTCTCCGATCAGCACGGCATCTGCGCCAATTTCCCGCAATTTTTTTACATCATGACCGGTAGATATACCACTTTCCGAAACAAACAGAATATCTCCGGGAATCATCTCCCGGAACCGGAAGCTATTGTGTGTATCCACAGTAAAATCTTTCAGATTACGATTATTGATCCCGATAAGACGCGCCCCCGCCTGTACTGCCATTGTCACTTCCCGTTCGTCATGAGCCTCCACCAAGGCAGAAAGCCCCATCTCATCACATATGCTGATATACTCATTAATCTGTCTCTCACTTAATATGGAACAGATTAAAAGCACTGCCGATGCCCCCAGCACTCTTGCCTCATAGATCATGTATTCATCCACTGTAAAATCCTTCCGCAAACATGGAACTGAAACTGCGCCGGCAATCCTTTTCAGGTATTCATTGCTTCCAAGAAACCATTTCGGTTCCGTAAGCACCGAGATACATTCTGCACCAGCCGCCTCGTATTCTTTTGCAATCTGAACGTACGGAAAGTCGTGAACGATAATTCCTCTGGAAGGGGAAGCTTTTTTACACTCGCAAATAAAAGAAAGACCCGGCCTTTTTATTGCATTTTCAAATTCAAATTTTTTATCTGGCAATGAGAGTGCCTGCTTCTTCAGTTCTTCCAGCGATCGTTTCCTTTTTCCCTGTTCTGTACGCTCTCTGGCATAATCCGCAAGTTGTTCTAAGATTGTCATATACATACCTCCGTACGGTTACTGACTTCAATCAGCCGGCGTAATGTAGTTAATGCTTTCCCTGAGTCAATTATTTCTGCAGCCAGTATAATACCTTCTTTTATGCTCTCCGCTTTTCCGCCGATATAAAGTGCCGCGCCGGCATTCAATAATACGGCGTCTCTTTTTGCTCCCTTTTCTCCATTTAAAACAGAAAGTGTAATTTCTGCGTTTTCTTCTGGTGTACCACCTTTCATATCTTCTTTCGTACAACGGGTAAAACCAAATTCCTCCGGCGTGATCACAGAAGTCCGGAACCATCCGTCCCGAATCTCACACACGGTTGTGGGAGCGCTCATGGAAATTTCATCCAGCCTGTCCTGCCCATATACCACCATGCCACGCCGGATTCCAAGGCTGATCAGTACCTGCGCCAATGGCTCTACAAGATACTCGTCATATACGCCAAGAAGCTGCAGGGAGGGCGTTCCCGGATTCGTAAGTGGTCCGAGAATATTAAATACCGTACGGAACCCCAGTTCTTTACGTATTGCACCCACATATTTCATTGAGGTATGGTATTCCTGTGCAAAGAAAAAACACATTCCCACCTCGTTCAGCAGTTCCAGACATCTTTTCGGACTCTGACGGATATTGACGCCAAGAGCCTCCAGGCAGTCTGCTGTACCGCATTGTGAAGATGCAGCACGATTTCCGTGTTTGGCAACCTTCATACCTCCGGCAGCGGCAACCAGCGCTGATGTTGTAGATATATTAAAGCTGTGTGCATTATCGCCGCCGGTTCCTACGATTTCAAAAATATCCATTCCGGTTTCCACCTGTGTAGCATGCGCTCTCATTGCCGCCGCACATCCGGCAATTTCATCAATCGTTTCCGCTCTTGTACTTTTTGTTGACAAAGCTGCAAGAAAGGCCGCATTCTGCGTAGCGGTTGTCTGACCGCTCATGATCTCATTCATAACAGCATAAGCCTCGTCATATGTAAGATCCTCTTTATTTACGAGCTTTACAATAGATTCTTTAATCATAAGCCGGCCTCCTTTATAAAATTTCCAAGTATTTGCTTTCCATTGGGTGTCATAATAGATTCCGGATGAAATTGTACTCCATAAACCGGATATTCTTTATGCTGAACAGCCATTACTTCTCCCTTTTCTGTAAGAGCAGTAATTTTCAGACAATGAGCAAGCGTATCCTTATCTGCTATAAGAGAATGATACCGGGCAACAGGAGCAGTCCGGGGACAGCCGGTAAATAACGGGCAATCCAGGTCAAAAGTTACATTCGACTGCTTCCCATGCATCTGCTCTTTTGCATACGTTATTTTTGAACCATATGCCGCACATATTGCCTGATGTCCAAGGCATACGCCAAGAATCGGGGTTCTCTTTCCCATTGTTTTTATAAGATCTATAAGAACACCTGCATCTTCCGGTCTGCCGGGACCAGGTGACAGAATTATGCACTCCGGCATAAGTTGCCTGATTTCCTCTACCGTCATTTCATCATTACGGATCACTTTCAGATCTGTTCCTGTTTCGCCAATCATCTGATAGAGGTTGTAAGAAAAACTGTCATAATTATCAATAATCAATATCATGCCTTCACCTCCTGTGCAAGCTGCAGAGCTTTCAGAGAAGCTTTTGCCTTATTCAAACATTCTTCGTACTCTTTTTCAGGTATAGAATCTGCCACAATCCCTGCTCCGCTGCGAACAAACACTTTTCCGTTTTTCTTATAAACAATACGGATGGCTATGCAGGTATCCATATTCCCGGTAAAATCAATATAACCAACAGCGCCTCCGTAAATTCCCCGTCTATTATTTTCCAGCTGTCCAATAATCTGGCAGGCCCTGATCTTTGGCGCACCAGACAGCGTCCCGGCCGGTAATACTGCCTCAATGGCATCCAGCGCATCACATTCTGCCCTGATTTTTCCACTTACGGTAGAACCGATATGCATAACATGAGAGAATCTTTCTATGGAATGAAGTTTTTCTACCTTTACAGTACCAAACTGACTGATTTTCCCAAGATCATTTCTTCCGAGATCCACCAGCATATTATGTTCTGCCAGTTCTTTTTCATCTGCCAGTAATTCTTTTTCCAGAGCTTTGTCTTCCTCCCCGTTTTTTCCTCTTGGACGGGTTCCTGCAAGAGGAAAGGTATATAGTGTGCCATTTTCCAGTTTTACAAGTGTTTCCGGAGAAGCTCCTGCAACTTCAACATCTGTTCCGGAAAAATAGAACATATACGGAGAAGGATTGATTGTTCTGAGAATACGATACGTATTCAGAAGGCTTCCTTCAAAAGGAACAGATAAACGGTTTGACAATACAATCTGAAAAATATTTCCTTCATGGATGTGTTCCTTTGCCCGTTCTACCATAGTGCAGAACTGTTCTTTACTGAACAGTTCAGTAACTTCACCCTGCAGCTTTCCACCTGTTTCCCTTGTCTTTTTGCCATTTCTGAGCAGATCGGCAAGCTGCCTCAGCTCCATAACTGCTTTGTGATATCCGGTCTCCACATCCCGAAGAGACATATTGACAATAAGAATAATTTTTTGTCTGACATGATCAAATGCTATTACTTTATCAAACAGCATCAAATCCATATCCTGAAAATTTTCAGTGTCTTCCACAGTACATTTTGCTGTCGGTTCACAGTATCCCATATAGTCGTAGGAAAAATATCCGACAAGACCTCCCGTAAAGGCTGGAAGGTATTCAAATCCGGGGCTTTTATACTCTGCAAGAATTTTTCTGAGATAATCGGAGGGATGTTCCGTTTTCAGTTTTATATCTCCGATTTTCATTTCCCCATGGGCGCAGGTAATTTCCAGCTTTGGATCAAAACCTAAAAATGTGTACCGCCCCCAGTTTTCATTTTCCCGCGCAGATTCCAGCATATAACAATGCATAGATACATTTTTCAAAATTTTTATTGCTTCCACAGGCGTTATAAAATCAGATAGAATCTCACAGCTGACCGGTATTACCTTGTATGCTCCATCTGAAGCAATTTTCCTTACATCTGCCAAAGTCGGTAAAATATTCATGATCTGTACCTCCACTTTAAAAATTCATTATGTTTTCAGCGCTGCAATCTGCCCAGAGCAGTCCGGGATTTATCTGATATTCCGGAAAATAAAAACGCCCCTGACAGAAATAAATCTCTGTCAAGGACGAATTACGTACATCAGTAAAAGTACGACACTATCCGCGGTGCCACCTTGAATTCACAGAATGACCTGTGCACTTAGCAGGATACCAGCATATCCCCGGCAACTGACGTATGCCCACACGTTGCAGAATACTCTGGGAATATCCCCATTTGACTGCACCCTCAGCGGTCCATTTGACAATTTGTTTCTCATCCGGCTCTCAGCTTCCCGGACTCTCTGTAAAGGCATCATTGACGTTATCTCCGCTTCAACGGTTTAATATATTAAATTTTTTCACAGTATAACATTGCTGTTTCTGTCTGTCAAGATAATTTTTATATTTTTTCGGGATTTTTGTAGTAGTCTAAAATAAAAGATATTTTAACATCTTTTATCAGCCTTATATGACATTATAATTACTGCTTTCAGTTTAAATCCCTGGTCTCCACATGATAAACCGACAGGAATGCAAAAAGCAGGGAGAGTACCATAAGCCCAAAATCCACACCGCAAGCATTTGAGAAATAAGAATTTTCTGCCGCTTAATAGGAAACAAAAACATAAGATTCATGGTTTTATTTTTGTAAGCGTTTACAATGCAGGCGGACAGATAGCTGCGTAACATTTTGCTTATTTCTTTATCATCTTCAATCAGGAGAATTTTCATATGTATTATTTCCTTTCTACGCCGTCAGTCGATTTCATCGGATTCCACATAAGCCTTTTTTTCAAACCACATCCGGAATCTCTGTGCCCAGGTATCACAGGAAAATTTCAGTTTATGTCTTTTCCCGTCTATATCTTCATACAGCACAGAATAAACTTTTCCCCTGGCATACTCTCCATTCTCAGTCTCCACCCGTGAACCAATAATACGTTTGATATAAGCTCTGTGACAAAGAATAAATCCTCCCCGGTCACAGTCCAGGTACCAGTCTCGTTCCCATTCCGAACGGTCATAATCTGTTCTCTCCTTCCAGGAAATACCGAGCCTGCGCTCCTGCTTCCATACCTTAACCAGACTGATCAGAGGGATGCCGTAGGAACACGGCACAACCATCGCAAAACAAAAAAATATAATTTTAATTCCTTCAGAATCGGAATGCCTGTAACATAACACGAAAGCGCCTATGGCTATACAGGCAATCAATAAAATAACAAATACTGTAATTCCGGACCAAAAAAATATCCCGGTCAGAGAAAAATCATAAATTGTTTTTTCTTTATTTCTGCCGCTTTTCATTATTTTTTCTCCCATATGTTACTATCTCAAAGCCTTTTTGGCCAGTCTGGTATCCATCACATCTTTTTTCTCAGACTGTCAGATAACACTTCTCATCCAGTCATTAAGAAAGGCAAGTTGCTCCTTCGTATGAAACCAATGCTCTCCGCCTTTCATAACCGTAAGGTGTGCCTCATGTGAATCCATAAACTTTTTCACTGTCTGAAGTGTTGTCATAGAATCATTTTCCCCATATAGAATCTCTGTAGGTATTTCCCATGATATAGGATGCTCTCTGACATAACAGAGATATTTCCATGACAGGGTTTCTCCAAAATCTGTAGGAATCTCTTCTTTTTCAGCCAGTTCATCCTCTGATACCTCTGCCCATCTCATCATATCCAGAATCAGACGTTCCATATCAAGGATCGGTGATATAAAAAAAGCTTTTTTAATATCAGTTTTTTGCAGGGTATGCATGGAAAAATAAGCGCCAATACTGTTTGCCAGCACATAAATACAGTCATATTTTTTGTTTAACCGGATATAAACATCCAGGATTTTTTCCCGTACAAGCCAGGGGAAATCATCTTCATAATCCACCCCGTAAATATTGCACTCCGGACAGTTTTGCCTGTATTGTTCAGCTTCCCGATGATTCCCGCCTTTTCCATGGATATATATAATTGCTTTTTTCAAGTCCTTTTCCTCTCTTTTGTTATTTCAAATTTCATAGTCCTTTTGGATTTTGCCATGCAATGCTTCAAGAAGCTGTAACTATGGAATTTCACAAACTCAACAGTAATTTTCAGAATTTTCTTTTTCTGTATCCTCTTTTTTCACAATGCGGCTGATGCTTATCATTAAAGAAATTCAAACCATATCCCTACTATTACAAGCATTATTCCTAAGATTCTCCCAGCGATTTTAGATTTTTGATAACCTAAGAAAGAAACTGTTTCAGGAGTTGTAAATGGTAGTATGACAACATCCATACCCATTAGTATGATTCCGGTGCCTGCTGCGAAAGTATGATTCCGTAGGACGCCATAAAACATAATCAGAAATCCCATGATCATACCCATAATAAAATATTTGATTTGATGTTGATCCTTCTCACTGCTCTTTCTGTAATGCTGTTCACATTCACTGCAGCAAAAATCATAACTGCCTCTTAAATCTTTTCCACAATATCTGCATTTTTTCATTTCAGATCACCTCAATGATTCTCATCTGCTGTCTGCCGCTCATAGGTCTGTCACGCCAAAGCCGACAGAAAATCCATTGTTTCAGAATCTCCTGTAAAATTAATGTGTATCTGCAGAACCAGGCCTGCTTATTCGCCACGGTGCTGGCGGATAATAAAGTAAAGCAAAAAACAAAATGTTACCATAGAAGCTCCCATACAGGGAAAATAAATCTCACCGGACATCCTGGCAACAGACGGATGGCTCAGAATACACAGGATAACACAGAAGATGAAGGCAGCTCCGCTGAGAAGAATATACAGAGGATTTCTGTTCTCAGCCGGCTCCAGCACATTCTCCCAGGTTTTTCTCCGCTCCAGCTCCTGTAACAGCATTTGTTCGTCCTGGATTCCCTTAACCAGAAAATATGTGCGCCGCACCACATGTCTGGCAGAATGACATGCCTGGCATCGGAAAGCATAATGACTGCGGTTTTCTTTAATACTTAATACCTTCAGGATTTCATCTGCTCCTTTTGGGAGAAAAGGCTGTTTCCCCTGCCTGCGTAAAAATGCCTGCGTTTCCATGGAACTGATAGCAAATCCCAGAAATCCATCTCCATGACTGGAGAGCCCGCGGGCATCCATAACCCATAAACGGTCATTTTCTGTCAGAAAAAAAATTGTGGCATCCTGCATTCCCCGATATCCCATACGTACCGCCAGCGCAATACTCAGGGCAGTGGCAAAAAGTACCAGAATCATAGAAAAACTTTGCTGAGGCAATCCAAAAGAAAGAGACAGAAACGTTCCTGTAAAAAGCAACGCTGTCATCAGCAACACAATTCCAAGAATACCGCCAACCGTCCGATACCCATATTGGCTTTTCTTCCCGGTCTCCGGGGACATCCAAACCTTTTTCAGTTCCATAAACCTGTCTCCTTCTCATTTTTTACATATACTGAATCATCAACATTCCAATCGCTATCCATATCCTACAGCATGATATCAGAAATAAAATACAGCATTTCAGGGATTCATTTACCGTTCAGATTCTTTTCCTATTATGCATCCTTTTCTTTGTCTGTAATTTATAATAGCATTATATATTACCAGATGTTTTTTGTATATGTTTTATTTTCAGATAAAACTCCTATTCTGTTTGTCTGAAGATTTCTCAGGGATGAAAAACTCAAAAAAAGGACAGCGTTCCGTTTTCCGGAAAACCATCCTTTTAAATCACCAGAATATACTTTTTACTGAAGCTCCACACCCCAGATCTTGCAGTCTCTTGTTCCCACAACCGCTGTGCTTCCATAGACGGCCGGGGAGGATTCAATCACACCTTCGCTGAGAGAAAGAGTGTCGTATACCTGTCCGGTCCTGCCGTCAAGGAAATACATATTTCCATCGCTGCTGCAGTAGAGAACTTTGCCGTTTCCCTCTTTATCATACACGCACACCGGGGAGGACCAGGCATAGCCTGACTTATGCTCCCACACAAGTTCTCCTGTTTTTTTGTCCAGGCAGTGAAGCACGCCGGAGGCATTGTCCTCTGTTTTGGATACAGTCACATAAATATAATCCGAAAGATTATTTTTGCCTGAGGCAATGGTGGACTGGACACCGCCGGAAACGCCGTCATCGGTATAGCACTGATAATCCGTCTGCCAGACGATCTCACCTGTTTCCGCATCCAGCTTCCAGACAGGAATGGTGGCAGAATCATAGCTTCTCCATCCCAGTCGGAAGGAGGTGCTTACATAAAGATACAGATGCCCGTTCTCTACAGAAAGCACCGGCGTTGAATTGGAATCATCCAGAATGTCCTGAACCCATACAAGCTTCATGGTATTCAGATCAAGACACATCATATTTCCGCCGTTATCTGCCATAAAAATATAATTTTTATATATGGCGGCGCTGTCTTCCATTCCCACCCAGAAGGTTTCTTCTGAAGATCTGGTGCCGTAGTAATGCCATTTCACAGTTTTTCCCGGAGATATCGAAAGACTTCCCGCTTCCGGATCGTATTGGGTATTCAGCTTAATAAGATAAAGAATGCCGTTTTCGCCGGGATAGATCAAAGTATCTGTTTCTGTATCCACTAAAGGTGAGGAATCAAAAAAGCTCAGACTTCCCCTCAGAGAAAATTCATCATTGTCCCCAAAGGTATACATGGTGCTGCAGTCCAGAAGATTCACCACAAAGACCCGGGCAGTTCCCTCATCGCTGTTGTATCCTGCTCCCACATAGAGGATCGGATAGCCTCTGGGATCCAGCGCTCCGGAACCTTTGAAGGTATAGCCAAGATACAGAGCGTCTCTTGTTTCTTTTCCGGTTTCCAGATCAAGAAAGTAAACATATCCGTCCATGCAGGCGTAGATCACTTCCACAAGATTTTCTTTTTCTTTCGCCCAGTCGTACATATTCATATGGGACCGGATCTCCTTTGGCCACTTCTGCATCAGAGGCTGACCGGTCCATCCGCTTCCGGTCCACACCGTATCTCCTGAAGAAAGAGAGCCCGTATCCTTTGACCAGATTTTAGACAGAGTATTTTCTTTTATATCTGCTGTTCCAAACGCAGCCGTATCCCGGAAATTATTTCCGCGGAAAGTAACAATCCCATCTGCTTTTGTGTACTTGTCTCCCATTCCAAAAGCAATTTCCTGATCCGCAGCGTAGCCATCCACATTCTCTATCAGAGTTCCGTCTACTTCCAGCTCTGTGTACTCGATCAGCTTCTCCGGTCTGGTCGCCTCCGTACTTCGGGGGGCAAAAGCGATCTCTTCTGTTTTCTGCATATCAAGGGGCTGATCCTGGGCATCATTCTTTTTGGCTGCAGTCTGCACGGACTTTTTATGATCTCCGGCTTCCCCGGTTCCCAGACTGCGCACCAGAAAAATAGCTGAACATCCTATGATACAGATTACCAGCAGCAGAAGACCTGCTTTTATTTTTCCGGCTTTTTTCCACAAGATCAGTCTTGAAGGCGAGGAATGCTTCCGGGGATCTCTGCGTTCCGGCACACTTCCATAAGACGAGGCATGTTTCCGTGAGGCTGTTTTTCTGTCAGCAGCTGATCTGGAACGGGATACGCTCCTTACATACTCACGCTCCTCCCGCACTCTTTTTTCCGGATGTTTTTGCGGGGAATGATTTTTAGGCGGACGGTAGTTACTTTTTCTTACATGAGAATATTTTTTCTGTTTCATACGTTTGCTCCTTTATACATGACAAAAGGCCAGAAGCCCGGCCTTTCCTATGTCTTTATCTTCTTGCCAGCTCTCTGGTGATCTCCTCCCAGGTCACGCCCCTTTCTGCCATCAGTACCATGACATGATAAAGAAAATCTGAAATTTCGTATTTCATTTCATCCTTGTCCGGATTCTTGGCGGCAATGACGATCTCTGTGCATTCCTCTCCTACTTTTTTCAGGATTTTATCAATGCCTTTATCAAAAAGATAATTGGTATAAGAGCCTTCCTTTGGATGCTCCTTTCTGTCAAGGATCACATCATATACCTCCTGAAAGACCCTGAGAGGATTGGTATCGTCATATTCCTTTTTCATAAGCGGCTTAAAAAAACAGGTTTTGTTTCCTGTATGGCAGGCAGCGCCCACCTGAGCTACTTTTGCAAGAATCGTATCATTATCGCAGTCCAGAGTAAGGGATTTTACATACTGTACATGCCCTGAAGTCAGCCCCTTTGTCCACAGTTCCTGACGGCTTCTGCTCCAGTAGGTCATTTTTCCGCTGTCAAGAGTGGTCTGAAAGGCTTCTTCGTTCATATAAGCCAGCATCAGCACCTCGTCTGTTTTATAATCCTGGACCACTACCGGAATCAGACCATCGCTGTTCAGCTTAAATTCCGACCATGAGATCGCGCTTTCAGAAATATTCACGGGAATCCCGTTTTTTCTGCACAGCTCCTTAAATGCAGTAAGATCTGTGTCAGAAGCGCTTACAAAGGCTCCGCTTAAACCGCCCACAGCCTTTTGCTTCATAAGCTCCATCAGAGTCTCTTTATGATTTTCCTCCGTGTGGAGGATCACCTGCATGGACGAAACCTTTTCCACCTCGTTCTGTACCGCATCCAGAGCCAGGATACCTCCTGCATAATTTTCGATCAGCTCTTTATTCTCTGTAAATTCCTCAGGAGAAGAAATACATACATACATTTTTTCCTGACCAAACCGTTTGGACATTTCTTCCAGGAGTTCTATATTACTCTGCTTGGAAAAATTCAGAGCAACCTTGGCGCAGCCTGCATAGATCAGTTTTTTTACATCTTCCATCCGGTTAATATTACCTGCTGCCATAACCGGTATTTCTGAGACGGCGCAGATCTCCCGGATCCGGGCAATGGCCTTTTCATGCTCCTCATCCCCGGAAGAAAAGTCAAAAACAAGAAGTTCATCTGCGCCATTATCGCTGTAAAAGCCTGCCAGAGCTTCTACGTCTCCGTCTCCAAAAAGATTTCTCTGGCCGAATCCTGTTACCGCCCTGCCGGATTCCAGATAAAGGCAGGGAATCAATCGTTTATTTGTCATAGATTTTCTCCTTTTATCAGATGTTTACAAACTTCCCTTTGTAGAAAGCACATCCGTGATTCTCTCGTCACAGGAAAGCGCCTGATCAAGGGCTTTTGCAAAGCTTTTGAACATAGCCTCTGCAAGATGATGACTGTTTCCGTTTGTAAGAACCTTAAAATGAAGGTTCATGCCACTGTTTATGGAAACGGCATAAAAGAATTCTCTCACCATCTCAGAAGACATGTCTCCGATCTTTTCGCAGGAAAATTCTGCGTCTGAAGAATAATAAGCCCGTCCGGACAGATCCACAGCGCAGAGAACCAGCACTTCATCCATGGGAAGAATACAGCTTCCGAATCTGCGTATTCCCTTTTTATCTGCTGCAGCCTCTTTAATGGCAGTTCCCAGAACAATTCCTGTATCTTCTATGGTATGATGGTCGTCCACCTGCAGATCTCCGTGAACGCGAATACACAGGTCAAAAAAACCATGTCTGGTAAAGCCCTCCAGCATATGGTCAAAAAATCCCACGCCGGTAATAATGTCCGAATATCCGGTTCCGTCAAGATTCAGCTTCAGTTTGATCTCCGTTTCCTTTGTATTTCGTTCAATAGATGCTTCTCGTGCCATAGCTCCTCCTTATTCCTCATCCTCAAATCTTACCGCTATGGAATTGGCATGGGCAGTAAGCTGTTCAGAGGCTGCAAACTGCTCCACGTCTTTATGGATCTTTTTCAGCGCTTTTCTGGAATAATAGACAATACTTGATTTTTTAATAAAGTCATCCACAGACAGCGGTGAAAAAAACTTGGCAGTTCCATTGGTGGGAAGCACATGGTTGGGACCTGCAAAATAATCTCCCAGAGGCTCTGAGCTGTATTCCCCAATAAAAATGGCTCCGGCATTTCTGACCTTCATCATAACCTCAAAAGGATTTCTGGTAACGATTTCCATATGCTCAGAAGCAATGGCATTGGCAGCCTCCACAGCCTGATCCATAGTTTCTGCCAGAAGGATGTAGCCGAACTGATCCAGGGATTTCTGAATGATATCCTTTCTGGAAAGTTTCTTTACAAATTCATCCACCTCACTGCTGACCTTTTCTGCCAGCTCTCTGCTTGTGGTGATCAGAATGGCGGATGCCAGCTCGTCATGCTCTGCCTGGGAAAGAAGATCTGCTGCCACAAAGCGCGGGTTTGCACTGTCATCTGCAAGAACAAGGATCTCGCTTGGGCCTGCAATGGAATCAATACTCACATGTCCGTAAACTGCTTTTTTTGCAAGAGCAACAAAAATATTTCCCGGCCCTACAATCTTGTCAACCTTTGGAATACTCTCAGTTCCATAGGCAAGAGCTGCCACTGCCTGAGCGCCTCCTGCCTTATAGATTTCATCTGCCCCGGCTTCCTTTGCCGCAACAAGAGTAGAAGGGTTTACCTTTCCATCCGGTCCCGGAGGGGTTGTCATAATGATTCTGTCCACACCTGCGACTTTGGCAGGAACAATGTTCATAAGCACGGAAGAGGGATAAACTGCCTTTCCTCCCGGCACATAAACTCCCACCTTTTCAAGAGGCGTTACCTTCTGACCCAGCATGGTTCCATCCTCCGAGGAAGTAAACCAGCTGTTCTGCTTCTGTTTTTCGTGATAGCTTCTGATATTTACCAGAGACTTCCGGATCACATCCACAAGATCCGGATCCACAGCCTCATAGGCTTCCCGGATTTCTTCCTCAGTGACCTGGACATTCTGTTCTGTGATCTCCGCCCGGTCAAATTTTTTTGTGTATGCAAAAAGAGCCCGGTCTCCCTCTTCCCTTACCTTTTCAAGAATTTCCTTTACAGCCGCCTCATAGCTGCCGTATTGGCCGGGACTTCTTTTCAGAAGATTTTCCAGAATATCCTTTGTTGTTTGTTTTGTAAGCGTTACCATACGCATAACAGATTCCCCCTTTTATCTTCCTGTGTCATAAATGCATTACTGTCTGACAACATCACGGAGCTCCATGATCAGCTTTCGGATTCTCTCATCCTCCATTTTCATGCTGACCTGATTTACGATCATTCTGGCTGACAGAGGACATACCTGCTCCAGCACCTTCAGCCCGTTCTCTTTTAAAGTGCTTCCGGTTTCCACAATGTCCACGATCACCTCAGAAAGCCCTACAATGGGAGCCAGCTCAATAGAGCCGTTCAGCTTGATGATCTCAACTGTCTGATGCTTTTTATTATAAAAATAATCCTTGGCAATATTGGGATATTTGGTTGCCACCCGGATCAGCTGGTTGGTATGGAGAAGCTCCTTTGCGCTTTCCGGTCCGCACACGCACATGCGGCAGGCTCCGAATCCCAGATCCATAACCTCGTAAAGCTTACGCCCTTCCTCCATAATGGTGTCTTTTCCTGTGATGCCGATATCTGCCGCCCCATATTCTACATATGTAGGTACATCCGGGCCTTTTGCCAGAAAAAATTTAAGCTTCAGCTCTTCATTGACAAAAATCAGTTTCCGGGAGTTTTTATCCCTGATCTCTTCACAGGTAATTCCCACCTTTTCAAAAATATCCAGGGTTTTCTGAGCAAGACGGCCCTTTGTCAGTGCAATGGTAAGATATCTCATATTACAGGCCCTCCTTCTTTTTTCTCAGAGACACGAAGCGTCCCTCTTTTCTTAAACGCTGAGCCTTTACCACAGCTTCCTCCAGTGTTTCATCTGTGTAAGTAAGAACATAGGGATCTTCATGGGAAAGAATCTCTATTTTTTGTCTGGAAAGCGCAGTAAGGAGGCTGTCTGCCATGATCACAAAACCCACAGAAGCGGCAGGTGTGCCAAAATGCTTCAAAAGCTCATTGTAGCGTCCGCCCTTTACCAGCGGTTCTCCGGTACCATAGGTATAGGCCTGAAAAATAATACCTGTATAATACTGGATCCTGCTTACCATACCAAAATCAAAACTGATATATTTTTCATATCCGTAAACCTTCATAAGCTCATAGATCCGTTCCAGGCGCTCCACTGCCTGAACTGCTGACTGATTATCTGTAAGATCTCTGGCTTTTTTCAGTACCTCCACAGAGCCAAAAAGATGAGGAAGCTCCTGAAATACTGCTGCAAGTCCGGGAGAAAGCTTCTGTTCCTCTACCAACTCCTCCACGCCAAAATAATTTTTTTCGGAAATAAGCGCCCTGAGATGTTCTTCTGCTTCCTTTTCAAGTCCTGCCTCCTTCAAAAGAGATTTAAAATAATCTACCTGTCCCACACTGACCTGAAATTCTCTTAAGCCGGAAGAAAGAAGCGCCTCCACCGTCATTGCCAGAAGCTCTGCGTCCGCCTCAGAAGAATCGTCTCCGATTCGTTCCACTCCCATCTGAGTGATCTCCTTCAGCCTGCCCTGATAACTGGAGCTGTTTACAAAGGTCTGCCCTGTATAAAACAAAGTCACCGGCTCTTTGTCCGGGGAAAAATAAGAAGCGCAGGCTCTTGAAACAGAGGGCGTAAAATCCGGTCTCAGTACAAGCGTATTCCCGTCTCTGTCAAAAAACTTATATAGCTCTCTGGAGGGAACAGTTCCCACCTCCTGGCCAAACACTTCAAAATATTCAAACGTAGGCGTCTCAATTTCTTCATAGCCATATTTCTGAAATACACTTCGGATCCTCTGCTTCAGTTCATGCTTTTGTCTGCATTCTCTGCCGTATATATCCCGGACGCCTTCCGGTGTATGAAAAATCCTCTGCATGATCCTTTCCTCCTTGCCTTCACTTTATCTCGCTACCATAATACTATATTAAACAACAAAATTATAATCAAAGAAAAATCACTTGTCAATCCCGTAAATTCAGATCTGTTTTCAGCCCCTCCAGATAAGGAACAAAAAATCCGCTCTGTCTGGGAAGATAAAACTGCTGTTCCAGCTCCTCCCTTCGAAAGCTTTTTCTGCCGCCCTTTTCCATACGCTCCCAGAATATAAGAAGCTGACGCAAAGGCAGATAATAAAAAATGTTCTCACTGCTGAAAAAGAGCAAAAAGAATGCCACTCCTCCCTGCTCTTCAAATGCTTTCATAAAGGCTACCTGATGTGAGTGGATGTTGCTTAAAGGAAAGGTATCGGTGCTGCATTCCTTTGCATCAAAGCACACAGGGATCCCCTGCACAGCGCCGATATAATCTACGGTACTGCGCTGCTCAAAATACGCCAGAGTGATCTGGTGATGATCTTTGTCCATACGAACAGGCGTAATGGGAGTAGGGATCTTCTGTATCAGTGCCAGTTTTTTTTCTGCATATTGTTCATTTGTACGATTGACAAGCTCCTCCAGGGTGGAACCCCGGAGGCCTCTGCTTACCCATGCCATAATCTTCTCCTTATTTCAGGATTTTGATGGACGGGAAATAGCGGATCACTGCCTTTCCCACAATCTGGTCAAAAGTGACAAAGGTATTATCCCAGAATCTGGAATCTCTTGAATTTTCCCGGTTGTCTCCAAGCATAAAGTAAGAGTTTTCAGGAACCTTATAGGGGCCGTAGTCTCCGGTAGGCACCTCAGGCACAAAGCTGTCATCCAGCGGCTCCTGGGCTCCGTCAATATAAACCTTTCCGTCTCTGATCTCCACGGTTTCTCCCGGAAGACCGATCAGACGCTTGATAAACAGCTGGCTTTCATCATCCGGATATTTAAAAATAATGATATCAAAACGCTCCGGATCCTTTACTTTTTTGGAAATATGCTTTCCGAAAAGATCCACGTTCAGTCCATATGCAAGACGAAATCCAAATACGCGATCCCCGGTCATAATGGTATTTTCCATGGACTCAGAAGGGATTTTTGCATTAATAAGAATAAAATTATTGACAAAAAGTACCACAACCACTACGATTATGATCATTTTTACATAATCCCAGATTTCATTCCAGATTTTCATGATAACTCTCCTCTAAATGTTCTTCTTTTATAATGTGCTGAAAAAGCTCCGGCAGCTCTGCGCGGAAGGTTTTTTCCGAAACCTCCCCAAGGCATCCCTCCAGATGGGGGAAAGTCAGGCTGAATGCGTGAAGAAGCTGATGCTTCAGCCCGTAATGCTCCCGGCATTTTTTATTAAACGCTCTGTCTCCGTACTTGCTGTCTCCCATAAGCGGATATCCCTCGGAGGCAAGATGAGCCCTGATCTGATGGGTTCTTCCTGTTACCAGCCGTACCTTCAGAAGTGTTGTTCTTCCATTGCTGCCAAAAGGCGTGTATACAGTCTCCACAGGCTGGGCATCCTGGACTTTATTTTTATATACAGTGACCTTGTTGCACCGGGAATCCTTTTTTAAATATCCCCGGATATGTGTCTGTCCCTTTAATACCCCTTTTACAATGCAAAGATAATCCTTATGGATGGTTCTGTCATGGAACAGCTCTGAGAGAGCCTGAAGCCCTGCCAGACTTTTTCCTGCTGCCACAAGACCGCTGGTATTTTTGTCCAGACGGTTGCACACAGAAGGCCGGAAGGTAACAAGCTCTTCCTCTGTCACAGCACCGGTATCTAAAAGATAGCCCGTCACATACTCCACAAGGGAAGGCTCCTTTGTTTCATCCGGCTGGGAAAGCATTCCTGCCGGCTTGTTGATAAGAAGGATATCCCTGTTTTCATAAACAACAGACAGCTCTGTGCTTGCCCTAGGCGCAGCCTCTTTTCCGCTGAACTTCAGGTAAGTTTCATCACTGAAAAAAAGTCTGATCTCATCCCCCTGGTTCAGCTTTTCATTTCCTGTTGCCTTTTTTCCGTTCAGGGTAATATTTTTTTTGCGGAGCATTTTGTATACAAAACTTTTGGGCGCCTCTCTTAAAAGCTTTGCAAGATACTTGTCAAAACGCTGCCCCGCCTCGTTTCCATTGATTGTAAACTGCTTCATACGTCACCTACAGACAGATCGCCAGAATGGTGTGGCGGATCAGTTCATTTCTGGAAAGTTCCGGATACCGCTCATCCGGCCGGAATTTGATTCCCTCCTCCAGAGACTCTTTATGCTCGTTCATGGAATCCAGACGATCCAGAAACGGCTTGAGATCCTTAAATATTTTTACATTTGCCCGGTATCCGTTGCCTTTCAGGATCTTCTGAGCTTCTGTTTCCATAAAGGCTGCGTCTATTTTGGGATCGCTGCTGTACCCCACCACCAGATTTCCGCAGATGGCAAAGGCGTCAATAAACGCGCTTTTTTCATAAAAAGTCATATACATTTCATAGGACATGACCAGGCTTTTGCAATGCTTCTGGATCTGGCTGTAGATTTCCGGATCCATGGACGGACAGCGGAACAGCATAATAAGATTTACCAGCATTTTACAGGCAGGAAGACAGCCCACAACAGCGATCACAGTCCAGATAGTCAGTCTTGTTTTAAAATACATCATTGCCGTAAAAAAGATCAGAAGCGGCACTGCAAACAGAATTGCCGTGATCAGAAATTTTCGTTTTTTCTCTGCTGCAACGTAACCGAATTCACCCTTTTTGGCATGTTTCCCGGCATTTTTTTTGCTCATGTGATTCTCCTTTATTCTATCTGTTTTTTTTCTTATGAGTATTACGGATTGTTTTTTTCACAGATCTTTTTGCAGGATTTTTTGTGGATGCTTCCCGCGGGTTTCCTTTTTTGTTGCTGCTAAAGCCCTTTTCTCCGAAGCTTCCTTTTCTGACGCCGGCAGGATTCTTCTCCCCCGGACTTCCCTTTCTGCCTTCCTTCAACCTGTCATTGTTTTTCCGTTCCGGACGGATCAGGCATTTCGGTCCGAAGCCTACAAGATCCATTCGGTCTGCTATTTTCAGTCCTTCTAGCACCAATGACCTGTTTGCCGGATTTTTATACTGCATCAGAGCTCTCTGAATAGCTTTTTCATGAGGATTTTTCGGAACATACACCTTTTCCTTTGTAAGAGGATGGATTCCCGTATAATACATACAGGTGGAAAGAGTGGACGGCGTAGGGTAAAAATCCTGCACCTGTTCCGGGGTAAAGCCCAGATCCCTTACGTATTCCGCAAGCTTTACCGCCTCCTTCATGGTACATCCCGGATGGGAGGACATAAAATACGGCACTGCATACTGCTTTTGCCCTGTTTTTCTGTTTTCCCTTTCATAGGCTTTCAGAAAATCCTGATAAACCTTATGAGAAGGCTTTCCCATATAATAGAGTACCTGATCTGACACATGCTCCGGCGCTACACGAAGCTGACCGCTGATGTGATGGCGGACCAGTTCCTGAAGAAACGCAGGATTTTTATCTGCCATTACATAATCAAACCGTACTCCTGAACGGATAAATACTTTTTTGACACCCGGAAGCTTCCGGAGCTTCCCAAGAAGCGTCACATAGTCGCTGTGATCTGCCGTAAGATTTTTGCAGGGCGTGGGAAAAAGGCACTGCCGGTTCTGGCATACGCCCTTTGTCAGCTGTTTCTGACAGGAAGGCTGCCGGAAATCTGCCGTAGGGCCTCCTACATCATGGATATATCCCTTAAATGCAGGATCCTCTGTCATTTTTTCTGCTTCTTTTAAAATAGATTCATGGCTTCTTGTCTGAAGAATCCTTCCCTGGTGAAAGGTAAGGGCGCAGAAGCTGCAGCCGCCAAAGCATCCCCGGTTGCTGGTAAGGCTGAACCGGATCTCATCCAGAGCCGGAATCCCTCCCTGACTGTCGTACATGGGATGCCAGGTTCCCATATAAGGAAGATCATACACGTCATCCATTTCCTGGGTGCCAAGAGGAAGGGCCGGCGGATTCTGGATCACATATCCCCTTGTGCCGTAATCCTCCACCAGAGGTTTCGCCGTAAAGGGATCTGTATTTCTGTACTGGATGGCAAAGCTGTCCCCATAGGCTGTTTTACTGTCCCTGACCTGTTCAAAAGACGGAAGAAATACAGGATCGTAGGCAGTATCACAGGTTTTGCTTTTATAAACAGTTCCCGGTATGTAGGTGATCTCTTCCACCGGGATGCCGCTGTTCAGCGCATCCGCGATTTCAATAATAGAATGTTCTCCCATTCCGTAAGAGATCAGATCCGCCCCGGAATCAAGAAGCACACTTCTTTTTACCCGGTCCTCCCAGTAATCATAGTGAGCCAGCCGTCTTAAGCTTGCCTCGATACCGCCCAGAATGATCGGCGTGTGCTTATAGGTCTGACGGATCAGGTTGCTGTAAACCACTGTAGGCATGTCCGGCCTTAGGCCCATTTTGCCTCCGGGAGAATACGAATCCTTCTGACGATGCTTTTTTGACACTGTGTAATGATTCACCATGGAATCCATATTTCCGGCGGTCACAAGAAAACCCAGGCGCGGTTCTCCGAACACCTGGATACTCTCTTTTTTCCGCCAGTCAGGCTGAGGAATGATTCCCACCCGGTATCCATGACTTTCCAGAAGTCTGCTGATAATGGCGCTACCAAAAGAAGAATGGTCTACATAGGCGTCTCCTGTCAGATAGACAAAATCCACCTGATCCCATCCCCGGTCCTTCATTTCCTGTGCTGTTACTGGTAAAAATTTATGCATGTATCTGCTCCTAATTTGCTACTGACTGGGCGCGATAGCCCTCTGCGATAATATCAAGCTGTCTGTGAAAACGTTCAAGCTGCTGAAGATCCTTTGTCTGAAATACTCTCAGAAATTCGTCCTGGATCTTTTCCACCTCGCGTTTATTGGAAATCTTGTAAAGATTCTCAATGCTTAAAAGAATATCCTTTACAAGATTGGACTGCATCCTGGAAGAGTTCTGGGCATCCATAATCTCATTTCGCACAGAAGACATTTCCTGATCCAGCGCAATAATGGCGTCTGCTGCCTTGCTGAGGCGTTCTGCAACATGCATGGGCATTTCCCCCTTATATTTGTACTGAAGAGAATGCTCAATGGTTGCCCAGAAGTTCATTGCCATAGTACGGATCTGGATTTCCGCCTGAATGGTTTTGGGTCCCTCAATGGTTTCCACTGTATAATAAATAATCAGATGATAGCTGCGGTAGCCGCTCTGCTTAATATGCTTCAGATAGTTTTTTTCACTTTTTATCTGCATGTCACTGCGCTTCTGGATCAGAGCTGCCACTGTGTCAATATCCTCTTCAAACTGACAGATGATGCGGATTCCCGCAATGTCCTCCACTTCCTCTTCCATCCGTTCCATGGGGATATGCTTGCGCTGCATTTTTTCCAGAATGCTGGTAACACTTTTTACACGCCCGCGAACCTGCTCAATAGGCGAGTAAAGATCATTTTTTTTATGCTCCTCTATCATATGCTCAAACTTAACCGTCAGCTCTCTGACAGCAAGCTGATAGGGGCATAAAATACTTCTCCATAACTGTATTTCCATATAAATCACTCCTTGCAGGAAAATACCGGAGTATCCTTTGATACTCCTGCCTATTATAGCATACTTTTAAAAGATTATGTAATTTAATATGTATAGTTTCTGATTTTTTTCTCAAAAATCTTCAGAAGCCAGTAAGGATTTACACTCATCTCTTTCTGAAAGGGAACCTCGATATAAATTCCCAGATGAAGATGTACCGGGAACCTTCCTCTGGTGCCCTCAGGTCCGTATCCGGTGTTTCCCATATAACCCAGAATATCGCCGGCTGCAACCGACTGGCCTTTTTCGATACCTGTCTCATATCCGGAAAGATGCGCATAATAAAAATATCCTCCATGGGGAGAACGTATACCAATCCGATAGCCGCCCAGAGGAAGCCAGCCTTTTTGTTCCACAATGCCGTCAGTCATGCTGATCACAGGATAATAGCCGGACTCCGTAACCTTTCCAAACAGATCTGTTCCTTCATGGGTTCGTTTTCCTCCATAAGCTCTCTGTGCCTGCCAGGTGTTTTCAAAAGCAATTTCTGAGGATGCAACCGGGAAATATTTTACATCTTCCCACACTGCCCGGTAAGTGTTCACAAGAAGCTGAAATTCCTCCGGTTTATATTTTCTGTAAAGCTCCTGATTGTTGGAAATTTTTTCAGGATAAAAGTCTTCTTCTGCCATGGAAGCAGCCAGTAACGGAATCCAGTCTTCGGTATCACCGGAAACTTTGTGCAGCTGCTTATAAAGATCAGCGGACAGTTTTTGCTCCCGGAACTCTTCGCTTTTCAGAACATCTCCGGATAAAACCGAAGCGCGGCTTCGCCCCCGTATCATACCTTCCAAATCTGCAAGAAACACAAGGTAAAAAAATCCTGCAATCATCAGCAATATCTTTTTTCTTTTCATAAATCCTCCAGCTTAAACCTGCAGTTTAATATATGCAGAAGAGAAATGAAAATGCCGCTGCAGAAATACATTCCACAGCGGCGCTTTTTATACCGTATTATATTTTACTCCACAGATTCATCGTTTTCCCCGAACGCTTCCACGCAAAACACTACCGGGCGTACGCCATCTGTACAGCATACAATTGTCTGTCCATCCTTTTTCGCCCACGGTTTATTGCTGGAAC
Organism: Blautia sp. CAG:257; assembly: GCF_000433815.1. Lineage (NCBI taxonomy): Bacteria > Bacillati > Bacillota > Clostridia > Lachnospirales > Lachnospiraceae > Blautia > Blautia sp. CAG:257. Next base: position 76,723 of record NZ_HF999031.1, on the reverse strand, counting down.
CGGATGACATAGCACTGACACTTCTGTAAATATCAATCCAGGCCCACGGGCAAAATCCTTCAGGCATTTTCGCACTGCCCTCAAAAATAAATTCATCCCCAACTTCAAGTAAAGGACACGGCCCCACAGACTGTCCCTGTGTCAGATATTCATCTGCGTACTCCGGATAAAACTCTTTACGCAGAACGGTAATTTTTACTCTTTTCATTTTTTCAGGGATTCCAGAACTTTTACAAGGTACTTCCATACGCGCTCTGTGGAAGCAATGTCAAGAACTTCCTCAGAGGTATGAATATCTTTCATGTTCGGTCCAAGGGAAACGCAGTCCAGTCCTTCGATTTTTTTGTAGAACAGACCACACTCAAGTCCTGCATGGATTGCCACAACATTTGGTTTTTCTCCATACATTTCCTCATACACTTCAACCATCTGATCTCTCAGCGGAGAATCCTTCCGGTATTCCCATGCAGGATAAGCTCCCTGAACCGTGTAGTCTCCTCCGAGGAATTCTGTCAGATAGCAGATCTTATCGGAAAGAGCTGCGCCAGCTGCCTCCACAGAGCTTCTGACACTGGAGCTTCCCAGGAATTCGTCCTCCCCAAGCTTCACAATTCCGATATTGGTAGAGGTTTCCACCAGACCGTCAATGCTTCCGCTCATCTTCTGGATACCAAAAGGAACTTCCATCAGGAAAAACAGAACTTTCTCTCTGCTTGTAGGATGAAGAACTCTTGCAGAGGAAGCTCCCAGATCTGTAATCTCAATTGTTATTCCTTCGTCTGTTCCTGCATACTCTTCACGGAATCCTTTCTGAACTTTTTCCGCACAGGCTTTTACTGCATTTACATCCTCAACAAGAAGCTCTGCATCTGCCTCTCTTGTAATAGCATTGTCCTTCTGTCCGCCTGCAAGAGAAATAATCTCATAAGCAGCTTCTTTCTGAAGTGTGTAGAGAAATCTTCCCATCAGAACATTGGCATTGGCGCGCTTTTTGTCAATCTCCGCTCCGGAATGTCCGCCCATAAGTCCTGTGATCTTTACTGCTGCTTTCTGACCTTCTGCCTCCACTCTCTGTACAGGAATGGTGCTGATACCGGAAAGGCCGCCTGCACAGCTGATCCACAGACTTCCTTCTGCCTCAGAATCCAGATTGATCAGTCGTTTTCCTTTTAAAGCGCTGCAGTCAAAACCTTCTGCTCCAAGAAGGCCGATTTCCTCATCCACAGTGATCAGAACCTCCAGAGCCGGATGTGCAAGCTCTGTGCTTTCCAGAAGGGCAAGACCGTAAGCTACAGCAATGCCGTCGTCACCGCCTAAGGTTGTTCCGTTTGCAGTTACATATCCGTCCTTTACAGAAATATTTAAAGGATCCTTTGTAAAATCATGATCTACATCCGGTCTTTTTTCACATACCATGTCCATATGTCCCTGAAGGATCACTGCCGGCGCATCCTCATAGCCTTCTGTTGCAGGTTTATAGATCACAACGTTATTCATCTCGTCCTGAACATATTCAAGTCCGTGTTCCTTTGCAAAGCTAACCAGATAATCACTGATCTGCTTTGTGTTTCCGGAACCATGAGGAATCTTGCAAAGCTCCTCAAAATAATAAAATACCCGTTTTGGTTCACAGTTTTCCAATGCTCTCATGTTCTGTTCCTCCATTTCATGTGATTATGAAAATTCTTCATATTTATTTGATACAAACCATATATTAAAGAAAAAACGATGGTTGTATATGAAGCGAATCTTTTATACAGCAGGAACCCTCCTGCTGCTTGTGTTTTTGCTGCGTTTTCCGGAAGAGGCATTATGCGCTTCAAGGGACGGTCTGAATCTGTGGCTGAATACCCTGCTGCCCACGCTTCTTCCCTTTATTATCCTTACAGGAATCCTTATTCATACAGGAATGGTCGAAAAATTATTGAAGCCTTTGTCACCGGTTTGGAGCCATATATTCGGCATTTCACCGTCAGGAGCCTATGCCCTGCTTCTGGGCCTTCTGTGCGGCTATCCCATGGGGGCCAAAATCACCTCGGATCTGTATGGCTGCGGCAGGATCAGCAAGAGAGAAGCAGAATATCTGCTGACCTTTACCAATCATGCCAGTCCTGTTTTTATTTATACATACCTGATACATATCTGTCTTAATGACAGGTTTCATCCATGGCTTATATACGGCCCTCTGCTTTTATCAAGCTGCCTCACCATGATCTTTTTCCGTTTTTTTGTTTACAGAAATCGAACAAGAACTCCTGATACATTTTTTTCTGAAAAAAACAAGGAGCCATCCGCGCCCGGCGTAACCGGAACTCTGCTGGATGCCTCCATTATGAATGGTTTTGAAACAATCACCCGGCTGGGTGGTTATATTCTCCTGTTTTCTATCCTGTCTGCCTTTGTCAGGCATTACTGGAACGCAGGAGAAATGACAGAATATCTGTTTCTGGGTGCCCTGGAACTTACAACCGGACTTCATCAGCTTGCAAGATCAGGCTTTTCTCCTGTTCTCAGATATCTCTGTTCCATGCCCATGGCTGCTTTTGGCGGAGTCTGTATTCTCGCGCAGACAAAAAGCCTTCTTCATAAGGAGCTTTCTGTACTGCCATATATTTCTGCAAAATGCCTCAACGCAGCAATTACTGCAATCTCTGCTTTAGTTTTCCTCAAGGTCGTCTAACAGCTCATCATCCTCCGGGACCGGCTCGCTGTCGTGATAGGTTCCGGTAATGGCTGCTGCCTGCGCAGTCTGAGGAGCAAGTTCCTGACGGTTCTGATTTACAACATCCAGGCAGGTCTGAAGGGCTTCAATAAAGCTCTTATATTTGCCGCCTGCATCCTCAAGTGTCTGATTCAATACAGAACCGATGCTTGCCATCATATCGTCTGTATAAGTGATCGCACTGAGACGAATGCTGTTTGCATCCTGTGTGGCAGAATCAAGAATTTCCTGCGCCTGCTTGTTGGCTGCATTAATGGTATCATTTGCCTGTGCGTATGCTTTCTGCATGATCTCATGCTGAGTAACAAGCTCCTGAGCCTTTGCCTGAGCATCTGCAATGATCGCGTCTGCCTTGGACTGAGCATCCTCCAGAATCGCATCCTTATTGCTGATGATCTTCTGATAGCGTCTGATCTCATCCGGAGTTTTCAGGCGAAGCTCTTTTATAAGTTCATCAATCTCATCTCTGTTTACAATAATCTTTGTATTAGACAAAGGCTGGTATTTACAGCTGTCTATAAATTCCTCAATGTCGTCAATAATCTGTTCAATTCTGCTGCTCATTGTACATTCTCCTTATTTCTCTTCATTTTGTTCCTGCATCTTGGAATGCAGAGCCTGAATAATCTCAGGCGGTGCGAATTTCGATAAATCACCGCCAAAGCGGGCAACTTCCTTCATGATCGTAGAGCTGACATATGCATATTCCAAACTGGTAGTCAGGAACACGGTATCTACATCCGGTGCCAGAACGCGGTTTGTCTGTGCCATCTGCAGCTCATATTCAAAATCTGTAACCGCACGAAGTCCGCGCACAATAACCTGGGCTTCATTTTCTTTTGCAAAATTAACAGAAAGCCCGTTAAATGGCTTTATAATAACATTTGGGATGTCCTTTGTTGCCTTTTCTAATATATTAACACGTTCTTCCACAGAAAACAACGGACTTTTTGCAGAATTATGCAAAACTCCCACTACCACTCTGTCAAAGGAAACGCTGGCCCTGCGGATCACATCCAGATGACCGTAGGTGGCCGGGTCAAAGCTTCCCGGATAAACTGCTGTTACCATGTATGTTCTCACTTTCTTTTGTACAGAAAAACATGCTTGTTCGTCTTATATTCCTTTGAGCGGCTGATCTGATATCCCATTTCCTCCGCATAGGAAAAATCCGTATGAAGATCTGCCTCTGTGATGATCAGCGTATGTTCATCTGCCAGTGTACTGTCCGCCAGATATTCCAGAACCTGACGTTCCAGGCCTTTTTCATAGGGCGGATCCATAAAAATGCAGTCAAACGCCTGGTGTCCTTCCAGAGAACGCAGCGCCTGCAATGCATCCATGGCTAACAGTTTACCATTTTCCGCAAGTTTTGTAAATGTCAGATTTTCTCTGATGCAGGAGCAGGCTTTTGGATTTTTTTCTACAAACACAGCAGATGCAGCACCTCTGCTTAAAGCCTCAATACCAATGGCGCCACTTCCGCTGAAAAGATCCAGGAAGGAGCAGTCCGGTATTTCCTGCTGAAGTATGTTAAATAAAGTTTCTTTTATCCGGTCCGTTGTGGGCCTTGTATCTGATCCCGGCAGCGTCTTCAGAGGAAGGCGGCGGGCTTTTCCTGCAATTACTCTCATTTAAGATTAAGTCTCCAATCCAGATCCCCTCGCGCAAGTCCGAGGATCAGAAGTTCTGCTGTAGCTATATTGGTAGCTACCGGTATATTATACTGATCGCAGCGCATGGTAATGGCCGCAATATCCGGCTCCTTGGGATCAAGCATTGCCGGATTGTAAAACAGGATCACCATATCAAGATCCTGACGCTCGATCATTTCCATAAACTGTTTGTCACCGCCTATGCTGCCTGCAAGAAATTTATGCACATGCAGGTTTGTGGCCTCCTCGATTCTTCTTCCGGTGGTTCCCGTAGCATAAACTTCATGCTTAGCGAGAATATTCTTGTAGGCAATACAAAAATCTTCAATAAGTACTTTTTTACTGTTGTGTGCAATGATTCCTAAATTCATTGATCATCTCTCCATTCTCACCAATACATTTTATAGTTTCTTTACTTCTCTTCTTTATTTCCCTTGATATTATAACAAATATCCAAAAAAAACGCAATTAAATCTTATAGAATATACAAAATTCACAGAAAATTAATGATTTCAAAATTCTGGAAGCGCAGACAGTATATTCTAGTGTATTATTCCGTAAATTTCACATACTACCAGTGTAACATCCAAATAACAAAAACAACCAAGGAGGAAATGAATCATGTCAAACACAAGTTCTTCTAACAAAGCAACTGTACCAGAAGCAAAAGGTGCTCTTAACCGTTTCAAATTTGAGGTTGCCAATGAGCTTGGCGTACCGCTTACTGATGGTTACAACGGAAACCTGACATCCAAGCAGAACGGATCTGTAGGCGGTGAAATGGTCCGTAAAATGATCGCTGAACAGGAACGTCAGATGTCCGGCGGTGCTCAGAACAGCCAGTTCTAACAAGACAGCCAGAAGAAAAGCTCAGGTGACAACTGTCCCCTGAGCTTTTTTCTGTTTCTTATAAACCAAGGAAGCCTGTGATGTCACCGTTAATGACATAATGTGCTCCGTTGTCTTCCGGCTTAATGTATACCTTCAGGTCTTTCAGCTCTGATTCTTTTTTGCCCATCTCGTCAGTCCATATCTTCTTAACGCTTTCTACTACATCCTTCGCATATACTTCTTTGCCCCAGAACTGTACATATACTTCTGTATTTACTGATGCTGTCTTTGCTGCAGTTCTTTTTACAGCCGTTTTTTTCACAGCAGCCTTCTTCTCAGCAGGCTTTTCTGCAGTTTTCTTTGCAGCTGCTGTTTTTCTGGCAGTTGTTTTCTCTGTGGTTTTTTTAACTGTAGCTGCGTCTGCTTTTTCAGTTTCTGCAGCTGTCTTTGCAGGAGCCTCTTTTTCGATAGCCGTTTTTGCAGTTGTTGTCTTAGGTTCTGCTTTCTTTGTTGTTGTTCTTGTAGCCATAATAGCCTCCTTACAAGGTGAAATAAAATTATTACGGTACTAGAATACTACGTTTTTTGTTTTTTTGCAACAATTTATTTCACTAAAGTCCTGATATTGCGGATTGTATCTCCTAAAGTCCAAAATTTTCCGGCCCGTCCTCCCTGCAGAAATCAAGCTGTTCCTTAAGAAGCCGGTTCTGTTCCAGAGAAAGATCCGGATCAAGGGCAAGAAGCTGTGCAGCAGCCTCACTGGCTGTTTTCAGAATATTTGCGTCATTGTAGATGTCTCCAATACGAAATTCCATCAGGCCGCTCTGACGGATGCCGAACAGATCTCCCGGTCCCCGGAGCTTCAGATCTTCTGCCGCAATATAAAAACCATCGTTTGATTTCCCAAGGATCTCCAGACGTTTGGAGGTGGTGCTTTCCTGACTGCCCTGAATAAAAATACAGTAAGACTGATGTTCTCCGCGGCCCACCCGTCCCCGGAGCTGATGAAGCTGGGCAAGGCCGAAGCGCTCCGCATTTTCGATCATCATCACAGTTGCATTCGGGACATTGACGCCTACCTCCACAACAGTTGTGGAAACAAGAACCTGGATGCTTCCGGCTGCAAATTCTTCCATGATCCTGTTTTTTTCCTTTGGTTTCATTTTTCCATGAAGAAACTCCACGGAAATATCCTCCGGCAGAGCATCTTTTAATTTTTTTGTATAATCCAGGACATTTTCAGCTTCCATACCCTCGCTTTCTTCTACCATGGGACAGATCACATATGCCTGACGGCCCTCCCGGATCTGACGTTCAATGAAACGATAGGCTTTTGGGCGGTAGGAAGTATCTACAACACAGTTTTTTATAGGAAGTCTTCTTGCCGGCAGTTCGTCGATCACAGAAATATCCAGATCGCCGTACAGAATAATGGCAAGAGTTCTCGGAATAGGGGTTGCGCTCATAACAAGAATATTCGGAGGATTTCCCCTGGTTGCCAGAGCCTCTCTTTGTTTTACCCCAAAACGATGCTGCTCATCTGTGATCACAAGGGCAAGATCCCGATACTGCACGGCCTCCTGGATCAGCGCATGGGTTCCTATGATCACAGAGGTCTTTCCCTCCCTGATTTTTTCATAAATCAGTCTTTTTTCCTTTGCCGTATTAGAACCGGTAAGAAGAACAGCCGGAATATCCAGCCCCTGTTCCCGGACAAGTGTCTGAAACGCCTCAAAGTGCTGGCGGGCAAGAACCTCTGTGGGTACCATAAGCGCAGACTGGTATCCGTTTTCAAAGGTCAGGATCATGGCAAGAAAGGCAAGGATCGTCTTTCCGCTTCCCACATCTCCCTGCACCAGCCTGGACATCAGAGACTGTCCGGAAAGATCCCGCTCAATTTCATGCCAGGTATTCAGCTGGGCACTGGTAAGCCTGTAGGGAAGATTTTCAATCACCTGCTCTGTTGTCCATGTTTTTTTCATGGGAAACAGATTCACCGCCTCTTCTGTCTTTTCTTTCAGAAGCTGGACAGAAAGAATAAAAAACAGAAATTCATCAAATACCAGGCGCTTTCTTGATACAAGAAGCTCATCCATATTTTTGGGAAAATGGATGGTGCGGAGCGCATAGTTGATATCTGAAAGCTGATATTTTTCCCTGATCTCTTCCGGAAGATATTCACTTTTCAGTGACTGCTGTTTCAGAAGCTGGTGAAGCACCTTTACAATGGTTTTATTGGAAAGTCCTGCCGTAAGCCCGTAGACCGGCTGAAGGCTGTGAAGAATCTCCTCGTAGGCTGCAGGGGTAAAAATTTCAGGATGCTCCATCTGAAGCTTGCCCTGCCGTCTCATCACTCTTCCTCTGAATACAAAAACACTTCCCTTTTTCAGAGTATTTTTCAGATAGGAAGCATTAAACCAGGTAATGGAGATCCTTCCTGTACTGTCGCATGCAGTAATAGAAACGACCTGTTTTCCTCGTACCGGATTTACATAAACGCCGGAACATACTGCAGCAGAGACGGCTTTTACCGTCCCCTCTTTAAGATCTGCAATATCTGCCGGCGTTTCATACTCATCATAATTCCTGGGATAATACCGGAGAAGGGATTCCGTGTCAGAAATACCTATTTTCTGAAACAGCTTCTCCGTTTTTTCTCCCACTCCTTTCAGAGTTCTTAAACTTTCTCCCATTTTATTCTACAGAAATAATGTAATAATAAATCGGCTGTCCGCCTCTGTTAAGCTCTACTTCACAGTCAGGATAAAGCTCTTCAACAGCAGCAGCAAGTTCTTCTGCCTTTTCCTCTGATGCGTCTTCTCCGTAATAAATACTGATCACTTCCGCATTCTCTGTCATCATGGCTTCAATGGTATCCTGAGCAACCTGCTCCTTATCCTTACCTACAGCAAGAATTCCCTTATCTCCGATTCCCATGATGTCTCCCTCATGGATCTCTTTGTCATCCAGACGTGTATCGCGGACCGCATAAGTGATCTGACCTGTCTGAACCTTGGAAACTGCCTCTTCCATTTCCTGAGCGTTTTCCTCTGCTGATTTTTCCGGAACAAAACTGATCATGGCAGTGATTCCCTGAGGAACTGTCTTGGTGGGAACAACGATGATCTTTTTATCCTTTGTAAGATCACGGGCCTGGTTTGCTGCAAGGATAATATTTTTATTATTCGGGAAAATATAAATGGTTTCTGCATTTACCTTTGCAATGGCATTCAGTATGTCCTCTGTACTTGGATTCATAGTCTGTCCGCCCTCAATAAGATAATCGACACCCAGCTCACGGAAAATCTCTGTAAGTCCGCTGCCTGCAGAAACTGCAATAAAGCCGTTTTCCTTTGGCGGCTCTGCCTCTGCCTGCTCTTTTGCAAGCTTTTCCGCATCCTTGATCAGTCTTTCCTGATGCTCTTCTCTCATATTGTCAATCTTCATTCTGGAAAGAGCGCCGTAGGTCAGAGCACGTTCAATAGCCTGTCCCGGATGATTGGTATGCACATGTACTTTAATGATCTCATCGTCTGCAACCAGAACAATGGAATCGCCAATAGAAGTAAGGAATTCTTTAAATTTATGTTCCTCTTCCTCTGAAACAGCTTTATCCAGAAGAATGATAAACTCTGTACAATAGCCGAATTTAATATCTGCCTCTGCCTGAGGAGAGATCTTTGTTACAGAAGGAGAACTGCTCTTTTCAAAAACAGAATAGTCAATCTCTTTGCCCAGAAAGCCGTCCATGGCGCCTCTGAGAACTTCCAGAAGCCCCTGTCCGCCGGAATCCACTACCCCCGCCTCTTTCAGAACAGGAAGCATTTCCGGCGTTCTGGCAAGAGTTGCCTCCGCATGGGCAAATACCTCCTCAAAAAACGGCTGAAGCTCGTCTGCCTCAGGAGCGATCTCCGCAGCTTTCAGAGCTGCCTCCTTTGCCACTGTAAGAATGGTTCCTTCCTTGGGCTTCATAACAGCCTTGTATGCAGTTTCCACTGCCCGCTCCATGGCTGCGGCAAGTGCAAGGGCATCCAGACGCTCCGCTTTTTTTACACTTTTTGTAAATCCTCTTAAAAGCTGGGAAAGAATAACGCCTGAGTTTCCTCTTGCGCCGCGAAGGGAGCCGGAAGAAATAGCCTTTGCCAGAGTTTCCATGTCAAATTCTTCAAGAGAGCTTACTTCAGAAGCTGCGGACATGATCGTCATGGTCATATTGGTTCCTGTATCTCCATCCGGTACAGGGAAAACATTCAGTTCATTGATCCATTCTTTTTTTGCTTCCAGATTTCTGGCTCCTGCCAGAAACATTCTGGCCAGTGTTTTTGCATCTATGGTTTTTATACTCACCACAAGTTCCTCCTCATAACCTTAGTCTATTGCACGTACGCCTTCCACATAGATGTTGATCTTTTCAATTTCCATGCCGGTAAAAGCTTCTACCTTATATTTGACATTGCTGACAAGGTTGTCCGCAATCGTGCTGATATTGATACCGTAAGCCACAATCACGTGGAAATTCAGACGGATTTTGTTATCTTCTGTAATGATCACACTGATACCATGTTTCAGACTGTCCCTGTGGAGCAGCTTGACAAGACCATCCTTCATGCTGACTGCAGCCATTCCGATAATACCGAAGCATTCCACCGCCACACTGCCTGCATAGGTTGCAATTACATCGGTGTCAATCACTATCTGTCCGAGTCCGGAATCTATACGTCCATTCATATAGGTACCTCCATTTTTTTAATATGTATGTATTATAACCTTTTTTCCCGGAAAAAGGAATATTATTTTTATATTTTTCCTTTTTTTGCTTGCAAAAGCCTTTTTCATCTGTTAAAATAAAATCTGTTGAAAAAAAGCGTCAAGGAGGTGCTATCATGGCTAAATGTGCAATCTGTGAAAAAGGTGCTCACTTCGGAAATAATGTAAGTCATTCCCATAGAAGATCCAATAAAATGTGGAAATCCAACGTAAAGTCTGTAAAAGTTAAAACTGCTACAGGCGGAGCTAAAAAGATGTATGTATGTACTTCTTGTCTGAGATCCGGAAAAGTTGAAAGAGCATAAAACTCAAACTTAAAAATTCCCCTCGCAAAAGCGTGGGGAATTTTTTATCGGCAAAACATATGATATCCGCAAAGCAGACACAGACCTGCTGCGATCACAATAATCACACTTTCAGCGATCAGCATTCCGATCACCATTCCAATCCCTATACAAAAAAGCATCAGTCCCAGAAGTCTTCCCACATCGCACAACCTCTTCTCTTTGGTCTATACTATCTTATGCGGCAAATACTTCCGGGAACACAAATAAAAAGATAAAATCAGATTTCTGTGCCGGTTGTTTCACTGCTGTTTTTTCCTGCGGCAAATCTGTCCACAAAATCCGGAACCATATCAAGAACCTTGGTCAGTCCGTCCTGATTTTTAATATTTACCAGCTTCGTAGTTCCGTTCTGGATCACCAGCACAGCGCTCGGCGTCATCTTTCCGGTCATTCCACCGCCGCCGTTGCTTTTTTTATCCCCCTCAAAGGCTCCCGCGCCTACGCCGAAGGTAACGTCTACCAGCGGAAGGATGATGGTATCGCCTACATGGACTGCCTCACCCACAACGGTTTTTGCTGAAATAAATGTGTCCAGTCCTTTAAAAAGGGAATTTACCGTATCCTTAAAATTATTTTCGTTTGCCATTTTCAGACCTCCTTATGCTTCCATCGGCTGATAATATATTTGATGTTTTTATTGAAATAAAGCTCTACCAGTATTTTTACCGGTACAAAGCCGTAGATCCTGCCTTTTATTTTTATATTTCCCTCCAGAATGTTCTGATTGTCAAAAACAGGAACGACCTCCACTCTGTTTTTGTGGAACGGCATTGTCATTCCCAGAACTGCAAGAGCGGTTCCGGTTATGGAAGGATCTTCGCTTCCAAAAGTCACCTTCCCCTTTATCTTTTTTGGGAAAATATGATGCATCAGTTTTTTGCTCCGGTCAAGAACCAGACTCACTGCCTCCTTTGTCCTAGGATACTCAAAAAACTGTCTGTACCAGTCTATCTTATCATAAATCCTCCGGATTGTTAACGGAATTTTGCTGAGCATGGAAGGAAGCTGCGCAAGCCTGTCCATGATTTCTTTTAGTTTGTCCGGAAGTGCTGATATTTTATTCTTGTTTTCAGTCCGGATCTTCTCGTCTGATTCACTGAGATCAGAAGTGCCTGTTTCCGGATCTTTTTTCTGTTTTGCTTCGGCAGAACCATAGGGAATATCCGGTTTCTTTTTCTGTTTCCGTTTTTGGAGAAGGCTCAGAACCGGAATCCCAAAAACGCAAAGTTTCTGAGTATTTTTTCCCTGTATTCTTCTGAAAGTAAAGGAAATGCCTCCGAACAGCCAGCTTACACGAACTGCGGCTTCGGTTTCCTTAAAAGAGGACGTTTCTTTTAAAGCCTCGGCGCTGTATCTGACAGGACAGAACAAAAGCAGCAGCAAAACAAGCACTGCCAGTCCCAAAACCGTTCCCAGAAGGATCAATATCAATTTTATCAGCATCCATAAGATATGTAACATGCCTTCACCTGTTTTTTAAATATTTTTCCACCAGGACATCCCCTGTCTCCTCATACACAGTCTGTACGATCATCTGCACCAGTTCCATGGCTTCATCCATGCCCTTTGCCATGCCTACGATCTCAGGGCACAGTCTGGCAGCAGTTTTCTGGAACAGGGTCACAGCCGGAATGATCTCCAGAATGTTATGAGGGTTGTCCGAAAAAGTCACCAGATAAATTCCGGGCACAGGTTTTCCTGCATCCAGCTTCTCACGGACTGCGCTTTCATCACGTACACTTTCTCCTACGTAATAATGGTCATGCCATTTCAGCATTTAAAGGATTCCCCCTTTTTGATAAATCTAAACAGGGCTGCGTAAAACACAACCCTGTTTATTTTTTGCCCCAGAGTCCCTGACTCCTCATTCCCAGATATTCCTGATACGCCTTCTCCACAATCTGTTTTTCATTGGAAAAACGGAGAAGATGATAAATTTCATGAAACTTGTAATACCCGGAGTCCACAAAAAATTCCTCTCTCTGAGGTCTGCTATGATAATTATCAGCCGTCATCAGATACCAGTGAACTTCCTTGGTGACCATATCCTCGGGAACTGTAAAATTGTAATGACTTTTGCCTACATATTTTACAATAGAAGCGTTTACATCTGCTTCCTCCTTGACCTCCCTAAGCGCCGTCTGGATATGGGTCTCTCCCTTTTCAACGGTTCCCTTTGGCAATACCCAGCCTTCATATCTGTTTCTGTAAGATTTGTATAAAGCCAGTATTTTTCCACGATAAATTACCACACCGCCACAGCTCGTTGCTTCTATCATCTGCAAGTCCCTCCTGTAATGCGTGTGAATGATATTTCAAACTGGATATAGTATAACTCTTTTTGCCTCTGCTGGCAACTGTTTGTTCCGGTCAGTTGTAGTAATAAGCGTTAAAAAGCTGAGAGGCGATCGGCACAGCAGCCTCGCTTCCGGTACCTCCTCCTTCAACGATCACTGCAACCGCAAGATCCGGATCATCCACATTGGAATATCCGATAAACCAGGAATGACTGGAGCCGTTTTCATCATATTCGGCGGAACCGGTCTTTCCTGCCGCCGTATAGCCCTGTCCGGAAAGAGCAGAGGCGGTTCCGTATTCTACAACATCTTTCATCAGCTCTCCCAGCATCACTGCCTCATTTTTTGTCATGAGACGTTTATACACCTCCGGAGCAGTTTCATCTACCTGATCTCCTGTATTGTTTACTACTCTGTCAATCAGATACGGCTTCATAAGCACTCCGTTGTTTGCAATAGCGCAGGTGATCATTGCCATATGGGCAGGGGAAACAAGGGTGTTTCCCTGACCGATGGAGGTCTGCATGGTAAGAGGGATTCCTGACTTTCCGTTCAGGCTGAAGGTACTTTTTTTGTAGGAGGCAAGGGGAAGCTTTTTATTAAAAAGCAGATCCTCGCTTGTTTCCAGCAGAGATCCTCCTCCCAGATCCAGCCCCATCTGCGCAAATGCACAGTTGCAGGAGCTGGCAAAGGCCGAGTAAAAATCCTCCTGTCCGTGGACTGTCCCGTTATAGCACTGAATGGTATGATCTTCTTTTGTAATACTTCCCTCACAGACATAGGAATATCCGTTAAAGCTTCCATGTTTTCTGAAATAGTCAAGAGCTGTCACCACTTTGAAGGTAGATCCCGGCGGATACTGTCCCTGGGTGGCTCTATTTAAAAGACTGGAGTTTGTCTCATCACTGACCAGCCATTCCCAGTTTTCTTCAATGGAGTTGGGATCAAAATCCGGTTTGCTGACCATGGCAAGTATCTTTCCTGTAGAAGGCTCCATGGCAACCACAGCCCCTCTTCTGTCCCCCAGAGCATTATAGGCGGTTGTCTGCAGGTTTGCGCTCAAAGTGGAGATCACGGTATCTCCCATATTTTTTCTTCCCAGAAATTCATTTTTCATCTGGTTCAGGAAAAACTCATGAGAGGTCAGAAGCTGAAAGTTTGCCTCTGACTCCAGGCCGCTTTTTCCGTTGGAATCATATCCGATCACATGGGCAAACACATTTGCATAGGGATAGATCCTGTCCTCAGTACCGTCATCATAAACATCTGTCCTGGCAAGAATTTCTCCCTCAGAAGAAAGAATCTGGCCTCTTACCACCCGGTCCGAAAAGGTGTCCTGTCTGGTGTTGTACGGACTGTTGATAAAGTCTTCGCTTTTTACCACATTAAAATATACAAGATATCCGATCATTGCCATAAAAACAGCCACAAAAAACCAGGATACAAATGTATATTCTCTGTTTCTGGCACGTCTTTTTTTAGATATCTCTCGCTCTGCGCGCTTCCTCTCTTGCTCGAATTCTCTGCGCTGCTTCTTTTCTGCGTCTCTCAAATTCCTCGTCCTCGTCTTCTCTTAAAATATACAGTCCCTGGATAATGGCAAGCATCAGGATCGTACTCATTACAGAGCTTCCTCCGTAACTTACCAGCGGCAGGGTAACGCCTGTCATAGGAATAAACTTGGTAGCTCCGCCAATAGTGAGGATGACCTGAAATGCATATTCTGTTCCCAGTCCCAGAGCAATCAGCTTGTAAAACGGATTTTTGATCCTGAGAGCAATATTTACGATCATCAGGAAAAAGCTCATACATACCAGGATCAGACAGATTGCAAAAATTCCGCCCAGTTCCTCACAGATAGCACTGAAAATAAAGTCATTTTTTACAACAGGGATAGACTCCGGCGAACCCTGGCAAAGTCCCATGCCGAACCAGCCGCCTGTTCCGATGGCAAACAGTGACTGGACGATCTGATAGCCTTCGTTCTGATAAACAGCCATCGGATCTCTCCATGCGCTGACTCTCTGGCGCACATGACCGAAAAGGAAGTATGCCACCACTGCCCCAAGGCTTCCCCCTGCCAGTCCAAGTCCCAGATACTGAGGCTTTTTTGTGGAAACATAGAGCATTACAAGATAGGCGGCAAAAAAGATCACCGCGCTTCCAAGATCTCTGGAAAGCACCAGGATGCCCACATGAAGAGCCGCTACTACAGTTGCCTGCACAACCGTGCGAAAATCGTTTGCCCTGGAAAACAGAGAGGCTGTAAAAAACACAAAGGTAATTTTAATAACCTCAGAGGGCTGAATTCCCATCAGAGACAGCTTTGCTCCGTAGCTTGTTCTTGCAAGAAGAAAAACTGCCGCAAGCAGGATGATGCCCACTCCTGCGTAAAGCCAGGTAAGCCTTCGGAGAAATTTCATTTTCCGGATCATAACCGGAATGATCAGCGCGATTCCGCTGGCTGCCGCCGCGATCACAAGCTGCTTCGTGGCTGTGGCGATATCCAGTCTGCAAAGCATGATAAATCCCACGCTTAAAAGCATACACATATTGTTCAGAAGAAGCAGAGATGCCTTTTTGTAAAAAATCCTGTACAGGATCTGCACCGCTGCAAAAAACACCATCATTTCAACATAAAAAACAATCACCTGAAAATTAAAGGTTTTCAGATAGATCACCAGAAATGCAGTGAAATCCATAAAAAAGATCAGTACCATCTGCTGGCGCAGAAGTTCGTTTCTCTCAATCTCATCCTGCTGGCGCACTGTGTAAAAACAGTGAAAGGTATAAATGATCATCAGCGTCAGGATCAGATACTTTGATAATTCAACAATTACATTAATCATATGCCTTATTCGGCTCCTCTTTTAAAATGTCCCTTTGTAAACTCACGGGCAGAAGCTTTTTTTCCGTAAACATATACGTCCAGAAACTCTCTGACGATTTCCTTTGTCTCCTTTGCAGATTCCAGAGTAAAGGAAAGTCTGAGAGATGCTGTTTTAAGTTCCTTTACCTTTTGGCTTTCATTTAAAAGTCCATAAGGGATGCTGTTATAAATAATATTATAACAGAACTCTTTTTGGTCTGTAGTTCCGGTTTTCCAGGGATAGCAGACGCAGGCGCATGGAAATTCCTTATCATATCTGTCCTTTAACACCATATGCGCTTCTTTTCTGTCACACTGAAAAGTGTTCTTGCGCACACACTGGGCAGACAGCATCAGAGGAATATACCCATAAATAATAAACTCACTGTCCCGGTTTGTTCTGTGGCGCAGCTCCTTTTCATTTAATTCCAGAGGAACAGTATTTCTCAGAATCCCCTCGTCTTTCCAGAACGCGCAGGCTTCATCATTCCAGGTATAAAGAGACGCATCTGCCACACAATATTTCTGAAGCCCCTCTTCTCTCAGCATTCCATAGGCTTCCAGATTTCTCACCAGAAAGCCTTTCATTCCCATGGAAAGCCAGGTCAGAGCCTTTTTTCGATACTCTTCCGGCATTTTCCCACGGGTGATCCGCGGAAGAGAAAGGTACAGTTCTTTTTCCTTCTGAAGTCCCTGTTCCATACAGGTTTCCATCACATCAAAAGGCAGATAAAGGCCTGTGATCTCCGGACTGTTCATAAGGACCTCTGCCTGTTCCGGTTTCTCGCAGGAGGCATAGATACCCAGTGGATCCTCTGATCTGACTCCGGGCTGTATCTTCGCTTCTTCCCCCCGGAGAATCTTTTCCGGAGCTTCTCTTTTGTATTTTTCAAGAAACTCCTGCTCCAGCTGTGCAAGAGCAGTTCTTCTCAGTTCATTTAAAACCTTTACAGGCACAAAAATATTTCCGTCGGACTGAATATCAAGACTGTCCCAGACAAATTCTGTGTTTCCCAGTTTTTCCATTTGCTGGCGGATCCGCGCTTCTTCCATGGGATGCTCTCTGGCATACTGAACCTCCCCCGCTGATACAACAGTCTCTGTATCCTTCAGAGAAACCTGAAGCACTGCAGGGCTTTCCGGATACAGCATCAGTGTTCCGTTTATTTTTTCCTTTTTCTGCTTCAGAGGCACAGAGATATCTCCTGTTTTTTTATGATTGGAAAAAGCCACCATGGAAGGACCGTTCTGCTGTTTATAATATCCGGAGCAGGAACCGCCTCTGTTAAATACCTCCAGAAGATATTTCCGATCCTGAGCATCCACCTGATAGGAATCCGGGTTTTTCTTTAGTATATCCAGATACTTCCGGTAAATTCCCGTAACTGCAGCCGTATATTCCGGCTGCTTCATTCTTCCTTCGATTTTAAGGGACATCACTCCTGCACCCAGGATTTCCGGAAGAATATCAAGGGTACAGATGTCTTTCAGGCTCAGAGGACAGGTTTCTTTCCCTTTAAATCCTCCCTGCTGCTCCCTTACCTGATAAGCAAGACGGCAGGGCTGGGCACATCTTCCCCTGTTTCCGCTTCTTCCTCCGATCATACTGCTCATAAGGCACTGACCGGATATACTGTAGCAGAGCGCCCCATGTATAAACGCCTCAATCTCAATAGGGCTTTCCCTGTGCATGGAAGCAAGCTCCTCAAGCGTCAGTTCACGGGCAGGAACCACACGGGTTACTCCCTGCTGCTCCAGAAACCGCATCCCCTTCGGTCCGGTAACAGCCATCTGCGTACTTGCATGAATGGGCAGATCCGGAAAGTTTCTCCTGATAAAGCGCAGAACTCCCATATCCTGAACGATCACCGCATCCAGTCCCTCCAGATAAGATGGAAGAAGGGAATCATAAAGCCGCTCCTTCAGCTCTCTGTTTTTCAGCAATGTGTTTACTGTAAGATATAATTTTTTCCCATGAAGATGGGCTGTACGCACAGCGCGGATCAGCTCCTCCTGGGTAAAATTCTTCGCATAAGCCCTGGCGCCGAAATCGGGACCGCCTACATACACCGCGTCTGCCCCTGCTCCCAGGGCTGCCTCAAAGGCTTCATAGGAACCTGCAGGCGCCAGAAGCTCTGTTTTATTCATATCTGTCATAATCCCTCACTTCTCTTTTCTGCTGTACAGAAACTGTTTTCAGAATCCCTGAAAACAGACAAAGGGGACTACCGAAGCAATCCCCCTCTGACTTTTACTTTAGTAATGACTCAATTTCGCCTTCCAGCTCTTTGATCTTCCCTTCCATCAGGATACGCTGGTGCTCTGACTCCTGCTGGTGTTTTTCTGTTTCCTCCATTTTCATACGGAGGGCGATCAGTTCATGCTTTAACTCATACATTTCCTGATCCTTCTGCTGAAGATCCTGTTCAAAAATTTCCGCCTGCTTTTTTGCCTTAAAATAATCGTCTGTAATATTCAGGCTGAGCAAAGTATGCTTTGTCTCCATTGGCTGCCTGGAATAACCCGGCATTTCACTGAGCTCCGCAATTTTATTATTTATGTAAGACGCTACCTTCTGAAAATACTCCTCTGATTCATAGCCTCCCAGAGTGATGATCTTTCCCCCGATCACTACCTGTGCCGTATTCTTGACTGCCATACAAAGCCTCCTGTGTATATAAAATTTCCCTGATTTTCCATTAAAGTTCCTGTCTCATTTTCCTTCAGAATCACGGTTTCCCGGAGACAGAAAAAATCATTCATATTTTATTATACCCGAAACCTGTCGAAAAGTATAGAATTTTTTATGAAATCTTCTCATAGCCCAGATGACTGTAGGCAAGAGGCGAGGCCATACGCCCTCTTGGCGTGCGGTTTAAAAAGCCGTTCTGAAGAAGATATGGCTCATAGACATCCTCCAGTGTACCGGAATCTTCTCCAATAGCTGCAGCCAGTGTTTCCAGCCCCACCGGGCCTCCTTTGAAGTTTACGATCAGAGTTTTAAGGATCCGTCTGTCGATCTTGTCAAGCCCGTACTGATCCACTTCCAGAAGATCCAGGGCAAAAACAGCCACCTCATAGGTGATCTTCCCGTCATATTTTACCTGAGCAAAATCCCGGACACGCTTTAAAAGCCGATTGGCAAGTCTTGGCGTTCCCCTTGACCTTTTGGCGATCTCCGCCGCCCCCTTCTGGTCGATCTCCACTTCCAGCACCTGCGCGGAACGGAGAATAATCGTTTCCAGCTCTTTATGATTATAAAATTCCAGATGATGCATCACGCCGAAACGGTCACGGAGAGGCGCAGATAAAAGCCCTGCTCTTGTGGTCGCTCCCACCAGTGTGAACTTGGGCAGATCCAGACGGATAGAGCGGGCAGACGCTCCCTTTCCGATCATAATGTCAATGGCAAAATCCTCCATGGCAGGATAAAGAACCTCCTCTACCTGCCGGTTCAGTCTGTGGATCTCATCCACAAAAAGAATATCTCCCTCCTGAAGATTATTAAGGATCGCCGCCATTTCACCCGGCTTTTCTATGGCAGGTCCTGAAGTAACCTTCATATGCACTCCCATCTCATTTGCAATGATTCCGGACAAAGTTGTTTTTCCCAGTCCGGGAGGGCCGTAAAAAAGCACGTGATCCAGCGCATCCTTTCGCTGTTTTGCTGCTTCTATATAAATTTTCAGTGTTTTTTTTGTTTTTTCCTGACCAATGTACTCTTCCAGTGTCTGAGGCCTTAAATTTCCCTCCAGAGGAAAGTCCTCTTCTGTTACATCGGTGGTGATCATTCTTTTTTCCATATAAACTCCTACAGATTTTTGAGGGCTGCTTTCAGAATGGCTTCCACATCATCCGGCGGCACATCTGTTACTTTACGTACTGCCCGCAGGGCATCCGTACTGCTGTAGCCCAGCGCAACCAGTGCTTCCACCGCCTCTTTGCTTCCATCCAGGATATTTGTCCCTGAAATGGCTGCCGCCTCCTGCTCATGGGCAAGCTTCTTCTCAAAAGCATCCTCCAGCTTCAGCTTGTCTTTCAGTTCCAGGATCAGCTTCTGAGCCGTCTTCTTTCCAATGCCCGGAGCTTTGGAAATGGTTTTTGCATCATCCGATAAAACAGCAAATCTCAGTTCATCTGCCGTAAGCCCTGCGAGAACCCCAAGCGCCGCCTTTGGGCCGATTCCGTTGACGCCCAGAAGAAGCCGGAACATCTGAAGATCATCCTTGCTTAAAAAGCCAAAAAGCTGCATGGCATCCTCTCTCACATGGAAATGCGTATGTATCTTTACCTGTCCTTCTTTTCGGACTGCCTGTTCAATGGCAGAGCCTGTCATAAAAATCTCATAGCCGATCCCGCCTGCCTCTACGATCACTGAGGTTTCTGTGGAATCCACTACTGTGCCATATATAAATGAAATCATAAGCTGCCGCTCCTGTGCTTGATTTTTCCTGTATCGATTTATGATATCACAGTTATCGCAAAAAAGCAAACATCTATTCGAGAAATCTCCCTCATCCTCCGGCGTCCGTAAAGGTTCATACAGAATGCGCTGCTCTCCCGGTAATACAAAATCCCGGTGCAGAGTTTTATCTGTAAACCGGGATCTTACTGTATGTACAACAGTCTTATATTTTTTACAGGATCACGCCTCTGGGGCAGACTTCCTTACATGCGCCGCAGTTGGTGCATTTTTCGTAATCAATATGAGCACAGAAATCTGTTACGGTAATAGCGCCGTTCGGACAGGTTTTCTCACATTTTTTACAGCCGATACATCCCACCTCACAGGCAGAAGTAACAGCTTTTCCTTTATCATGAGAACTGCAGCCCACAAAGGTGGTCTGGGTATAGGGAACCAGCTCGATCAGATGATTCGGACATTTGGCAACACATTTGCCGCAGGCCTTGCACTTCTCCTTATCTGCCACAGCCACACCGTTGATAATGTGGATGGCATCAAAGGGACAGGCCTTTACGCAGCTTCCGAATCCCATACAGCCATAGGAACAGCTTTTTGCACCGCCGCCCGGGATAAAGGCCATCATCTCACAGTCCTCAACACCGGTGTATACAAAATCGCTTTTTGTTTTTTCACAGGTTCCGGTACATTTTACAAACGCAGTCTGACGGACCGTTTCCACAACCTCCTGTCCCATGATCCCTGCGATCACTTTTCCTACTGCATCTCCGCCTACCGGACAGCCGTTAACCGGCGCCTCTCCTTTGGCGATCGCAGCAGCCAGGCCGTCGCAGCCGGGGAAGCCGCATCCGCCACAGTTATTTCCCGGAAGGGCCTCACGGACAGCCACCTCTTTTTCATCTGTTTCCACTGCAAATTTCTTTCCGGCAACTCCAAGAAAAATGCCGATAAAGAGGCCCACTGCCGCAACTACAACAGTTGCTACGATAATTGCTCCGATATTCATATTTACGCCTCCTTAGATCAGTCCTGAAAATCCGAAAAACGCGATTGCCATCAGTCCTGCTGTAATAAGAACAATAGGAAAGCCGCGGAAGGATTCCGGAATGTCATTGTACTCGATTTTTTCACGGATACCTGCCATTACGATAATGGACAGAGTAAAGCCCACTGCTGTGGCAAAACCGTTTACAGTGCCCTGAAGGATATTGTAGTCCTTCTGTACATTGATAAGGGCCACACCCAGAACAGCGCAGTTTGTAGTGATCAGAGGAAGATAAACTCCCAGAGCCTGATAAAGAGAAGGCATTGCCTTTTTCAGGAACATTTCCACAAACTGAACAAGGGCTGCAATAATCAGAATGAACACAATGGTCTGCAGGTACTCCATATGAGTGGGAACCAGAATAAACTGATAGATCACACTTGTAACAAAGGAAGAAAGCGTAATAACAAAGATTACGGCTCCTCCCATGCCTGCTGCGGTTTCTGTTTTTTTGGAAACGCCCAGGAACGGACACAGTCCCAGGAACTGGCTGAGGACCACGTTATTTACAAGTGCAGAACCTACAATGATAAGCATTAATTCTTTCATTAATGTTTACCTCCTTTGCACATGGTATTTCCGCAGGAAGCACAGGCTCCGCCGCACTTGTCCGGATTACTCGGATCAATCCCGCGCTTTGCCGCGCCGATCTTGAATTTGTTCTGAAGAGCTGCCAGAAGAGCCAGAACAAAAAATGCTCCCGGAGCCAGAATAAAGATCGTAACCGGCTCATATCCCATTTTTCCGGCTGCAGCATCTGCCAGCGGCAGAATCTGCTGACCGAAAAGCTGTCCTGCGCCGATCAGCTCTCTGACTGCGCCGATACAGGTAATACTTAACGTAAATCCAAGCCCCATTCCGATACCGTCAAAAAGCGATGGGATCGGAGGATTTTTGGATGCATATGCTTCCGCACGGCCAAGAATGATACAGTTTACAACGATCAGAGGAATATATAATCCCAGAGATGCATAAAGACCCGGAAGGAAGCCTTCCAGAAGCATCTGTACAATAGTTACAAAGGATGCCACAACAACAATAAATGCGGGCATACGCACACCGTCC
This sequence comes from Blautia sp. CAG:257, assembly GCF_000433815.1. Taxonomy (NCBI): domain Bacteria; kingdom Bacillati; phylum Bacillota; class Clostridia; order Lachnospirales; family Lachnospiraceae; genus Blautia; species Blautia sp. CAG:257. The sequence goes on along the minus strand of NZ_HF999031.1, from coordinate 54,702 downwards.
GGAATAAATTTGCGCAGCAGGGAAATCAGTAGATTGGATGCTGCAAGAACGGCTGTGGTGGTCAGTCCCATTCCGATGCCGTTCACTGCTGAAGTGGTAACTGCCAGTGTAGGGCACATACCAAGCATCAGCACAAAAGTAGGATTTTCTTTAATAATACCGTTGATCAGACGTTCTGATGGTGTATTTGCTTTCATTGTTCTCCTCCTTCCATGTACTGAAATGCGGCAAGGCCTGCGTTTACTCCGTTGGTTACAGCATTGGTGGTGATTGTCGCGCCGCTGATGGCATCAATTTCATCTTCTGATGCTGCTCCTGTTTTGGTGTATTGGAATTTTTCCACCTTTTTATCCCGGAATTGATTTTTAAAATCATCTGTGTCTGCCTTCATTCCAAGACCTGCAGTTTCACTGATCGACAAAATAGAGATTCCATTCAGTGTACCGTCTTTCTGTACGCCCATGGCGAACTGAATGTCTCCGCCATAGCCCTCTGAGGTTGTCACAGTAAACGCATATCCGATCTCATTGTCAGAAGCGTCAAAGGCTGTCATTACTTCATCAATGGTCTGCGCGCCGTAGCCGCTGTCACTGAGTACGCCGGCCAGCTCCTGTGTCTTATCTCCCAGTTCAACTTCCCCAAAGCTGTCTGCATCCGGAAAAACAGATTTATAGGCTTCCTGTTTTGCCTTCATCTTCTGCTCTGCAATAGGATCCGCAGTAATATCCTGAACCACTCCCAGAGCCAGACCTGCAACGAGGGTGATGACAGTAATGGAAATCGTGTCTTTTACAATACTCATGATTTTTTCCCTCCTTTTCCAAATGCAGCAGGATAGGTTGCTTTTTCAATAAGCGGAACCAGAAGGTTGCAGAAAATGATCGCATAGGAAACACCTTCTGCAGAACCGCCAAACAGACGGAACACTGCAGTTACCACGCCAAGGCAGCAGCCGTATACAAGCTGTCCCTTAAAGGTAATGGGCGTTGTCACATAATCGGTTGCCATAAACCATGCTCCAAGCATCAGACCGCCGCCGAACAGATGACTTAACAGATAATTTACATCAAATCCCATTCCTGTGCACAGCATATAGATGATCACAAACACAGAAAAACTGCCGATATATGTAAGCGGGATCTTCAGGTCGATCACCTTAAATACAAGAAGGATCACTGCGCCGATAAGGATCGCAAGAGCGGAAGTCTCTCCGATGGTTCCCTGGATATTTCCAAAAAACAGATTCTGTACCGGTACAGAGGTACCTTCTACAAATCCCTGGGTTTTCAGAGCTGCCAGAGGAGTGGCTCCTGTGACAGTATCCACAACTCCCCGGAAATGATCTGACACTGCAAAGTCTGTCATTCTTCCTGCAAAGGAAATCATCAGGAAACACCTTCCTGCAAGAGCCGGGTTCATAAAGTTCTGTCCCAGTCCGCCAAAAAGCTGTTTTACTACAATAATAGAAAATGCGCTTCCCAGAACCGGCATCCACAGCGGGATCTGCGCCGGCATGTTCATAGCAAGAAGAAGTCCTGTAACAACTGCGCTGAAATCCTTTACTGTATTTGGTTTGTGCATAAAATGATCATAGAGCCATTCAAAAATAACGCTGGATGCCACTGTTACCGCAACAACAAGGAATGCACGAAAACCAAAATTCCAGATTCCGAACAGTGTTGCAGGAAGAAGCGCGATCACTACCAGCTGCATGATTCTGCTTGTTGTCATACCATCTCTTACGTGAGGATTGGATGACACATTATACTTTTGTTCCATTGGTTTACCTCCCCTATTTCTTTCTGCGGCTGGCAAGAACCATTTTCCGCATGGATTTGATGCTCTGAGTCAGCGGTCTCTTTGCAGGGCATACATAGCTGCAGCAGCCGCATTCACAGCATTCCATTCCGTTTAATTTTTCAAATCCTGCCATATCCCCTCTTTCTGCCAGTGTGGCAAGACGGGCAGGGAGAACACGTCCCGGACAGACGCGCACACAGCGTCCGCAGTTAATGCAGGCTGTCATCTGTTTCTGTGCCTCTGAAACAGCATCCTTTTCCAGACAGAGGAACGCAGATGTTGTTTTTACACATGGAACATGAAGGTCAAACATGGCAAATCCCATCATAGGACCGCCTGAGATTACTTTTGCAGCGCCTGTTTTCAGTCCGCCTGCGGCTTCGATCAGCTCCTCCATATTTGTTCCTGTAAGAACCGTAAAGTTTTTTGGACTGGCAATGGCATCTCCTGTCACTGTCACAATCCTGTTCATAACCGGACGTCCCAGAATAACCGCTTTATAAACAGCCACAACTGTATCTACATTATCCACCACGCAGCCTGCATCTGCCGGAAGCATGGAGGAATTGATCTCTCTTCCGGTGGTGGCATAGATCAGAGTCCGCTCGCCGCCCTGAGGATATTTTGTCATAACCTCTTTCACTTCAATTCTGGAATGTCCCTTTACCAGTTCACGGAGCTTTGCAATACAGTCCGGCTTATTATCTTCAATGCAGATATAGCCTTTTGCATGATCAAAAAGCTTCAGCATTACCTCAAGACCCGCAACGATCTTGTCCGGTTCTTCCAGCATTCTCCGGTAATCACTGGTCAGATAAGGTTCGCACTCCGCCCCGTTTACCAGAACATATTCAATCTTATCCGGCTCCTTCGGAGACAGCTTCACATGAGTAGGGAAACCGGCTCCTCCCATTCCTACAACGCCGCCTTCACGGATCCTTGCTATGATCTCCTCTTTTGACAATTCAGAAAGCTCTGCTGCCTGGAATGCTGTCTCTTCATACTGCTGGTCGTTTTCTATGATAATGGAATCCGCCATACTTCCCGCAGCAGTCAGTCTTTTTTCAAAGCCCTTTACGGTTCCTGAAACAGAAGCGTGCAGAGGTACGGATACAAATCCGTTGGCTTCTGCGATCTTCTGTCCTGCCAGGACCCGGTCACCTTTGTTCACACAGGGAACAGACGGAGCTCCAATATGCTGAGACAGCGGATAAACCATCTCTCCTTTTGGAAGATACTTTTCAATCGGACTGTTTTTGGACAGTTCCTTGCCCTCATAGGGATGAATCCCACCCTTAAAGGTAAGTTTTCCCATATCTATTTCCTCCTTTTGCAAGTTATTTTTTATCTTTCTTATGGCGCATACGGTATCCACGATTCAGATGAGGATAAGCCTTCAGGAAGCGTCTGGTATTTCCCTTTGTTCTGTTTACCAGCGTTTTTCTGTAAGCCCGGAGCTCTTCTGTGAATTCTTTCTGGAATGCAAGACGCTTTTCGCTTAAAATCCTGAGAGCTTCTGAATCTTCCAGCTTTTCTCTGAGAAGTTCAGGAGAAGCACCTTTGGGAAGCTCCAGCGATTCCAGTTTCACATTTAGCCTCAGCATAAGCTCCACCCGCTTCTTTTCCAGATCCTGCTCCCAGTAAGGAATTCTCTCCTTCAAATGGAAGGCTGCAGATGCGGAACGGCAGAAATCACACAGATACCCCGTTGCTATTACGCATACTGAGATTTTTCCGACATACACCGGATAAAGAGCAACCAGTTTCTCTACAAGCGGATGCAGAACCCTGAACAGAAGAACTGTCAGAACTCCCCATCCCAGAGAAACTCCCAGGCAGATACGTCCCTGAAAATTAAACTTCTGGTCGCTGTAATCCCACCAGGAGGTATGAAAAATACTCTCCATCAGAACCGCCGTAATATATTCCAGCACTGTGGCAACCACAATGCCCCCTAAGAACAAAAGCAGCACATGATTTTCTATCGGCTTCAGAATCAGATAAACAGATATTGCCCCAAAGCCATAGATTGTACAAAAAGGCCCGCTGACAAAGCCTCGGTTCACAAACTCTCCATGCTTTGTAGAAACATAAAAGGTTTCCCATACCCAGCCCAAAAAGCTGTAAATAAAAAACCAGTTTAAAATATGGTAAAGATCTGTTCCGTTAATTGTCAGATTCCACATAATCATCCCGTCTTTCTGTTTTAAATTCCTGTTTCAGACAAACATCTGCTGATGTTCCGTTACAATCCATCTGACCTTCGGTGATGGCATTTTGCCCTGAATGTCCCGGGAGCTTTGCATATATATGCCAAAATGCCCGGAGGAAGCATGCCTATCTGAACAGTAACGATGTTTATACTATAACTCAATTTATGAAAAAATTCACTATTATTTTTTTATTTTTTTGTGTATAATTAAGTACAATCACGAAAGGAATGAAAAAATATGATTGTTAAAAAAATGCCTATTTTACAAGGGTTTCCGGACTTCGAGACTGTTAAAAAATTGTCGAATTCCGTCTCTTTCGACTGTGGAAACGCCCCTGTTTTTTATGATATCGAAACCACCGGACTATCACGATATTCCACTTTTTTATATTTGATTGGCGCGGTAATGCAGGAAAATAACAAATGGTTTCTCTATCAGTGGATGGCGGAAAAAGAGGATGAGGAACCCGAAATTCTTTGTGAATTTTTTAATTTTCTGACTTCTGCAAGCTCCACAATCCAATATAATGGCAGACGATTCGATCAGCCGTATCTGGAAGCGCGTTACAAAAAACACAATCTGCCCTCTCCCTTCGGAAATCTCCCTGCCCTGGATCTGTATCAGGAACTGAAGCCCTGTAAAGATCTCCTGAAGCTGGAACGAATGAAACAGCCGGATCTGGAAGAATTCCTGGGACTGGACTCCCGCCTCCACTGCGATGGCGGACAGTGCATTCGTCTTTATAAATCCTACATAAAAAATCCAAAGGCCGAGCCTGAACAGACCATCCTCGGTCACAATCAGGAGGATCTCCTGGGACTTGGCAGCATTTTTTCCATGCTCGGATACCGGGTTCTGATGGAAGGCAATTATCAGCCTCTGAAAGCGGAAACAGATGAAGACCGGATGATCCTTTCTTTCCGGCTTCCGGCTCCTGTGCCAAAACCCGTCTCCAAAAAGGGAACAGATTTTTATATTACTGTCCGGGATCAGGAAGGAGCTCTTCTGGTCACTTCCACAGATCAGAAAATACGCCAGTACTACAGAGATTACAAAGCCTATGATTATATTCCCGGAGAAGATACCGCCATGCCCAGACAGTTAAGTCAGTACATGGACAAAAGTCTGAGGATTACCGCCACTCCGGAAACCTGTTATACCTGGTTTCCCTGCAGCGAAGCTTTCCTGAACAATCCGGAAAAACAGGCGCAGTATCTAAAAAGTACCCTTCCATGCCTTCTCAGCTTTTAAAGAAAGAAAAAAGGATCATTTCAGTCTGCCATATACGCATAACTGTAATGATCCTTTTTGTTAATTCAGTTTATCTTCTGTATTCAGACTGACAAAGCAGTTCTTCTTATGCCTCTTCGTCTTCTGCTTCCTCTGCAGCCGGAGCTTCCAGAGCTTTCATGCTGAGGCTGATCTTCTTGTCTTCGCCGTTGAAATCAACAACTTTCGCCTGAATTTCCTGGCCGATAGAAAGTACATCAGACGGTTTTGCAACATGCTCTCTGGAAATCTGAGAAACATGAAGCAGAGCATCAATTCCAGGCGCAAGCTCTACGAAAGCGCCGAAATCTGTCATACGTGCAACTTTTCCTTCTACTACATTGCCTACTGCAAATTTCTCAGCAGCAGTCAGCCACGGATTTTCTTCCGGGAATTTCAGAGAAAGAGCAATCTTATCTCCGTTGATTTCTTTGATGAGAACCTTAATTTCCTCACCAACAGTAAATACCTTCTTCGGATTTTCTACTCTGCCCCAGGACATCTCGGAAATATGAAGAAGGCCGTCAGCTCCGCCAAGGTCAATGAATGCACCAAAATCTGTTACATTCTTAACAACGCCTGTTACAGTATCGCCTGCATGGATTCTCTCCATAAGCTCTTTCTGCTTCTCAGCTTTTTCTGCAAGAAGAAGCTGTTTGCGGTTACCGATAATGCGGCGTCTTCTCGGGTTGAACTCTGTAATAACGAATTCAATCTCCTGATCTGCATATTTGGACAGATCTCTTTCGTAAGTATCAGATACAAGGCTTGCAGGAATAAATACTCTTGCTTCCTCAACGTTTACGCAAAGTCCTCCGTCCAGTACCTGAGTTACAGGTGCTTTCAGGACTTCCTGAGACTCGAATGCAGCTTCCAGACGTTTGTTGCCTTTTTCAGCGGCAAGTCTCTTGTATGTCAGGATAACCTGACCTTCGCCGTCGTTCACTTTAAGAACCTTGGCTTCCATTGTGTCACCTACATGTACAGCGTCTGTAAGTACAAGGGAGCTGTCGTTGGAATACTCGCTCCTGGTGATAATACCGTCTGCTTTATAGCCGATATTCAGGATAATCTCATCCTCTTTTACGTCGATGACGGTACCCTGCACGATCTCTCCATTTCTGATAGTTTTTACGGAATCTTCCAGCATCTGTTCAAAACTTAATTCTGACATGTTCTTGAACCTCCTCAATAATTTTCTTTGGGGTGGACGCCCCTGCTGTAATACCTACATAACTACTGTGATGGAACATTTCAGAATCCAAGTCTACAGGTGTTTGTATATAGTAAGTATTTCCACATTCCTCTTTGCATATTTCAAACAGCTTTTGAGTATTGGAACTATGTCTGCCTCCAATGACAAGCATAGTGTCTACCTCTCCGGCTATGGACTGTGCTTCTTTCTGCCGTTCTTCGGTAGCATTACAAATAGTGTTTAAAATATTGTCAATATTTAAAACATTATTATCATACCTCTTTTTGCAGAGAATTTCAACTAATTCTTTAAATTTGTTGTAATTAAATGTCGTCTGCGAAACAATACAGGGGGACTTTTCCGGATCCGGGATAAAATTCTCCGCATCCTCTCTGTTTCTGAGCACTGTACAGGCCCCCTCGCACCATCCGCAGATTCCTTTTACCTCCGGATGATCCGGATCGCCGAATATGATAATCTGTTTTCCGGCTTTGCTCTCCCGCTCCACGATCCTGTGAATCTTCAGAACAAAGGGACAGGTTACATCTACGAAGGAAATCCCCGCATCTTTCAGCATATCATAGATCCTTCGGCCCACACCGTGGGAACGGATCACAACTGTCCCTTCTCGAAGCTTCGGAATATCCTCTTCTGAGATCACCGTAACGCCCTTTTTTTCAAAATCCGAGACAACCTCTTCATTATGGATGATCGGACCCAGCGTATAAATAGGCGAAACTCCGTTCTCAATAAGCTCGTACACCTTGTCCACCGCTCTTTTTACACCAAAGCAGAAGCCGGCTGTTTTTGCGGTCTTAACTTTCATTTTTTCAAACCTCGTCTGATAATATCACTTTTTCATGAAAAATCTGTAAAATACGTTTTACCACTTCCTCAATGGTCATTTCAGAGGAATCTACCAGAACCGCATCCTCAGCCTGCTTAAGGGGAGAAATTTCCCTGTTCATATCACGACTGTCACGCTCTTCAATATCTTTTCTGATCTCTTCCAGGTCACAGCACAGGCCTTTTTCCTGGAGCTCCAGATAACGGCGCTTTGCTCTTGTAAAAGAGCTGGCAGTCAGATAGATCTTCACCTCTGCATTGGGAAGGATCGTAGTACCGATATCTCTTCCATCCATAACCACGTTCATGGAAGCGGCAAGCTTCCTCTGAAGGTCAAGAAGCTTTTCCCTCACCCTTGGATTTGCAGAGCTTACAGAAGCCATATTGCCTACCTCTTCTTTCCTGAGAAACGGATTCACGTTCTCCCCGTTTAAAAGAACGATCTGTTCTCCGTTTTTATACTCTATGGATATTTCTGCTCCCTGGCAGACTTCTCCGATCTCCTCCGGGTTTTCTCTGTTCACATCCCGGCGGAGAAGATAAAGGGCCATTGCCCTGTACATGGCGCCTGTGTCTACATACACGCAGGAAAGCTCTCTGGCAACTTTTTTTGCAATGGTACTTTTTCCGGCTCCTGCCGGACCGTCAATGGCAATATTATAGATCATGTGATTATCCTCCTTTATTCTCCGCACACAGCCATGGCCGCAAGATAGGCTGTTGACCATGCGATCTGAAGATTATAGCCTCCTGTCACCGCATCCAGATCAAGCACCTCTCCCACAAAATAAAGATCCTGTATTTTCTTTGACTCCATGGTTGCAGGATTGATCTCTTTTACAGAAACGCCTCCTCTGGTGATCACAGCCTCTTTAAATTCTCCGAAACCATTGATGGTAAAAGGAAAGGCTTTTACAAGGGCGCCAAACCGGAGGCGTTCCTCTCTTGAAATCTCATGGATGGGCTTTTCCGGAGAAATCCCGCCGATTTTCAGCATTACCGGTGTCAGAGATGAAGGAAACAGAACGCTGATCACATTTTTAAACTGTCTGTTTTTTCCTGATTCAAATTCCCGCAGGATTCTGGCATCCAGCTGTTCCGGTGTAAGAGCAGGCTTCAGATCCAGAAAAGCCGAAAGCTCCCCTGATTTTCTGAGGGCTGTGCCCAGTCTGGCGCTTGCAGAAAGAACCAGGGGGCCTGTAATGCCGGAATGGGTAAACATCATTTCCCCAAAATCCCGGTAAAGGACTTTTTTTCCGTTTTTCACTGTAAGCTCTACGTTTTTCAGAGAAAGACCTGCCATTTCCGGAATATAATCTTCTTTTGTGTGAAGGGGAACCAATGAGGGCGATAAATCAGTCACCGTATGTCCGGCCTCCCGGGCAAAGCGATATCCGTCTCCTGTAGAGCCGGTTGTAGGATAGGAAAGGCCTCCTGTAGCCACGATAACCGCTTCGGCTCTGTGAACACTGCCGTCTGTGAGAGAAATCCCTGTGATCCTTCCCTCTTCCAGAATCAGCTTCTGCACCTGGCTTTTCAGATGGATCCTCACACCATATTTTTTCATCTGACGTTCCAACGCCCGGATAATGTCAGACGAGTGATCGGAGCAGGGAAACACGCGGTTCCCCCGCTCTGTTTTAAGGGGGGCTCCGGCTTCCTCCAGAAAGTCCATCATATCCTGACTGGTAAAGGTATAAAAGGCGCTGTACAGGAACTTGGCGTTTGTTACAACACTGTTTAAAAGCTCTTCCGGCTCACAGTTATTGGTCACATTGCAGCGCCCTTTCCCTGTAATATACAGCTTTTTGCCAAGTTTTTCATTTTTTTCAAAAAGTGTGACTTCACAGCCTTTTTTTGCGGCAAAAACCGATGCCAGCATTCCGGCTGCACCTCCGCCAACGATTATGACTCTGTTTTTCATACTTATCCTTTCATGCGGCAAAGGGCTGTACAGTTTTTCCTGCACAGCCCCCTGACTTTTCTTTTATAAAAACTTTATACCGGATAAGCTCCGTTTTTGGTGTCCGCTGCTGTCTCGTCCACCTTTGTCTCCTGTGCCTGACGGTACTTGAAGAACTCAGTAGCAACCTGCGGGAACAGTGCGTAGGAAAGTACATCCTCATCCTGTTTCTTGTACTGTGCCATCTCGCCTTCCAGCTTATCAAGCTCATTGTCCAGAAGATCTGCCGGACGGCAGGTGATCGGCTGAGTATCTCCGATGCATTTTTTCTGAACATCCGGGTTAAACGGTTTTACAGTAGCGCCGTATTTACCGCTTAAGATATCCTTTGTTTCTTTTGTAACCATCTTATATCTCTCGCCCATAAGAACGTTGAATACAGCCTGTGTACCAACGATCTGTGAAGACGGAGTAACCAGAGGCGGCTCGCCAAGGTCTTTACGAACTCTCGGAACCTCTTCAAGAACATCATAGAACTTGTCTTCCGCATGCTGCTCTTTCAGCTGGGAAGTCAGGTTGGAAAGCATACCGCCCGGTACCTGATACAGAAGAGTCTTGATGTTTACGCCAAGGTTCTTCGGATTCAGAAGGCCGCTGTCCAGAGCCTCGTCACGGATCGGACGGAAGTAGTCAGCGATCTCAGCAAGAAGCTGCTGATCAAAGCCTGTATCATAAGGAGTACCCTTAAAGGTCTCAACCATAACCTCTGTTGCCGGCTGAGAAGTACCCAGAGCAAACGGAGAGATTGCAGTATCAATGATATCTACGCCGGCCTCTACTGCCTTCATATAAGTCATGGAAGCAACACCGGAGGTGTAGTGTGTATGCAGGTCGATCGGAATCTTAACTGCGTCTTTCAGAGCGCCTACAAGCTCTGTAGCCTGATACGGAAGAAGAAGTCCTGCCATATCCTTGATGCAGATAGAATCTGCACCCATTTCCTCGATCTCTTTTGCAATGTTTGTCCAGTATTCCAGAGTATAAGCATCGCCAAGAGTATAGGAAAGAGCAACCTGAGCATGAGCTTTTTCTTTGTTTGCAGCCTTAACTGCGGTTTTCAGGTTACGCATGTCGTTGAGGCAGTCAAAAATACGGATGATATCAATTCCGTTTGCTGCAGATTTCTGTACAAAATACTCTACCACATCATCTGCGTAAGGACGGTATCCAAGGATATTCTGTCCGCGGAACAGCATCTGAAGCTTTGTGTTTTTGAAGCCGTCACGGAATTTACGAAGTCTTTCCCATGGATCTTCCTTCAGGAAACGAAGAGAAGCGTCAAAAGTAGCGCCGCCCCAGCACTCTACTGCATGGTAGCCGACTTTGTCCATTTTATCAACAATAGGAAGCATCTGCTCTGTGCTGAGTCTTGTTGCGATCAGAGACTGATGCGCATCACGCAGAACAGTTTCCACGATTTTAACAGGTTTTTTTTCTAATTCTGCCATTATTTATTCTCCTTTAATCAATTTTTGCAAGGAAATTCAATATATCTGACGATTACAGGCGTCTGTCTGTCACCACAGATCAGACACCGAAAATAGCCATAAAGGTTCCGGCTGCCACGGCTGTACCGATAACACCGGCAACGTTTGGTCCCATCGCATGCATCAGAAGGAAGTTGGTGGGATCTGCCTCAGCGCCAACCTTCTGAGATACACGGGCTGCCATCGGAACTGCGGATACACCTGCGGATCCGATCAGAGGATTGATCTTTCCGCCGGAAAGCTTGCACATCAGTTTTCCAAGCATAACACCGCCAAAGGTACCGAAAGCAAAGGCAACAAGACCAAGAGCTACGATCTTCAGAGTATCCAGGTTCAGGAATGCCTCAGCGCTTGTGGAAGCACCTACGGAAGTACCCAGAAGAATAACTACGATGTACATCAGTGCATTGGAAGCTGTCTCTGTCAGCTGTTTTACAACGCCGGACTCACGGAACAGGTTACCAAGCATCAGCATACCTACCAGCGGAGCTGTTGTAGGAAGGATCAGGCATACTACGATAGTGATCACGATCGGGAAGAGGATTTTCTCCAGCTTGCTGACCGGACGAAGCTGATCCATTTTGATCTTACGCTCTTTCTCTGTTGTACAGAGCTTCATAATCGGAGGCTGAATGATGGGAACAAGAGACATATAGGAATATGCCGCCACCGCAATCGGTCCCATCAGGGCAGTCTGTCCAAGCTTTCCTGCAAGGAAGATAGAAGTCGGGCCGTCAGCACCGCCGATAATGGAGATTGCTGCTGCTGCCTTTCCATTGAATCCCATGAAGATTGCAAGGAAGTATGCAACATAAATACCAAGCTGAGCCGCAGCGCCGAGAAGGAAGCTCTTCGGGTTTGCGATCAGCGGACCGAAGTCTGTCATGGCTCCTACGCCCATGAAGATCAGGGACGGAAGAATACTCCATTCATCAAGCAGGTAGAAATAGTGAAGAAGTCCGCCTACTCCGTTTGACATATCCTCCGGACGAGCCATAATATCCGGATAAATATTTACCAGAAGCATACCAAAAGCGATAGGAACAAGAAGAAGCGGTTCAAATCCCTTCTTGATAGCAAGGAATAAGAATACGCATGCCACCGCGATCATCAGATAGTTGCCCCAGGTGAGATTAAAGAAGGCTGTCTGATGAATCAGGTTAGACAGGGTTTCTGTTACATAAGACATCTGAATACCTCCCGTCTTAGTTCATAGTAGCCAGGGTATCTCCGTTCTCTACGGAAGCACCTTCTGTTGTATCAATGCTTGCAACTGTACCGTCCTGAGGTGCAACTACAGGAATTTCCATTTTCATGGACTCCAGGATCACGATGCTGTCGCCTGCTTTTACTGCCTGTCCAGCAGATGCAACGATCTTAAGAACTTTTCCCGGTACAGATGCTGTCACTTTTACAGCGCCTGCGCCAGCTGCAGGAGCTGCTGCTTTCGGAGCCGGAGCCGGTGCAGCCTTAGGTGCTGCAGGAGCTGCTGCTCTTGCTGCCGGAGCCGGTGCAGCAACACTTCCAGTTTCCTCTACAGTTACTTCATATGCAGTTCCGTTTACAGTAATTGTATAACTTTTCATTTTATAATCCTCCTAATTGTCAATTATCTTCTTGGGCGGTTGATTTTGCGGATAGAACGCACGACAAATCCGTCTGTTGTGGTTCCCTCTGCGGCCGCGATCGCTGCTGCGATAACTGCGATCAGTTCTGTATCATCAGCTGCCTGCACTGTTTCCTGAACCGGAACAGCGGCAGGTGCCGGTACCGGAGCTTCTTCTTTTTTCTCTTTTTTTGCAGCTGCCGGTGAACCCGGAATAAATTTGAAAAGAGAAATAATAAAGATCAGAAGAACCAGGATCACAAATACGGTTCCAAGTCCCATAACTGTATTCAATCCGGCATTTTTCATGGTTGTGGATAACGGGTACTGAACGTCTACAGAAGCAGAAACAGGTGTCAGCACACCTTCCACGTCCTCAAATACATATACAAATTTTGCATCCAGCTTTTCAAAATCCACCGGAACTGTGGCAGTATACTGATGATTGGAAAACTCCACCTCGGCCTTTCCGGCCTCTTTCAGTTCACCTACTTCATCCCTGGCGTCATCCCATGCGGTCATGGCTCCCTCGGTAAATTCGTCACCGGATTCCAGATATGCCTCAATCTCTTCATCACTGAGCGGAATGATCGTCTGAGTCAGTCCCTCTGCAGTCATGGTGATCTGAGTCATGATTTCCTCGTCGATCTCACTGCCAGCCATTACAACGGAAGCGCCGGAAAACATAAGTGATGCGGCGCACACTGCTGCTGCGCAGACAGAGGATGCTTTTTTTAACATCTGATTCATATGCTCACCTCACTTAGACTGCGCTGTGCTTTTTAGCCGGACGGTCTTCTCTTTTTGTGAACAGCATTTCAAAAGCTCCGATCACATATTTTCTGGTATCAGCCGGAGCGATCACAGTATCTACATAGCCTCTTGCCGCTGCAGATTCCACACCTGACTGAAGGTTTCTGTACTCTGCTGCCTTTTCATTAAGAGAAGCAGCATCTGCGCCCGGATACATGATCTTAGCTGCCAGAGAAGCGTCCATCATACCGATTTCTGCGCTGTCCCATGCATACACAAGATCTGCGCCTACAGATTTGCTGTTCATGGCAACATATGCGGTTCCGTAAGCTTTACCGATCACTACGTTTACCTTCGGTACAGTTGCATCTGCAAAGGCATGAACCATCTCACCGATGGATGCTGCCATCATTTTTTCGTTGCAGAGAGTTGCCTTAAATCCGGTCACATTGGTAAGTGTCAGAACCGGGATATCAAAAGCGTCGCAGAATTTTACAAAGGCTGCTGCCTTTCTTGCGCCTCTTGCAGAAATGGTGCCGTCAAATTCTTCTGTTTTTTCGCCTTCTTCGTTGTAGATCTCTGTTCTGTTTGCCACAGCACCTACAGTTGCTCCGTTCAGACGAAGGAAGCCTGTAACAACATCTTTTCCGTAATTTTTCTTTGTTTCAAAGAAAAGTCCCTCATCTGCGATTCTGGAAAGTGCAAGGGAAGTATCTCCTGCACATGCAGCCAGATCATCACAGGTACGGTTCAGATCATCTGCACATTCTACAAAGGAATCATTGTCCTCAAAGTTGGAAGGAAGCAGGCTTACAAGCTGACGGATCTGACCAAGGATCTCTTCCTCTGTGCCTGTACCGTCAATAAGACCTGTCTCCTGGCTCTGGAAATCAGCAGATGCTGTATCGCATTTGTCCACATGATTGCCTTCCAGAGCATTTGGAGTATTTACAAACATTTTACCTTTTTTTGCTTCCATAAAAGTAAAATCCGTCAGTGCCGGAACAACGGCCATACCGCCGCCGCAGGTGCCGAAAATCGCTGTGATCTGCGGGATCATTCCGGATGCCAGTGTCTGCTTCAGGTAAATGGAACCAAAAGCTTCCAGAGCGTCTGTAGCCTCCTGGAGTCTCAGACCTGCACAGTCAACAAGACCGATCACCGGTGCTCCTGTTTTCATTGCAAGGTCATACAGAGCGGAAATTTTCTTTGCATGCATTTCTCCAACGGTTCCGTTCAGAACAGAAGCGTCCTGGCTGTAAACATATACAAGATTTCCGTCGATCACACCAGAGCCGGTGATCACACCGTCTGAAGGTGCTTTTGTTTCAGTCATGTTAAAATCTGTGGATCTTGCTGTAACACTTTTTCCGATTTCAACAAAACTGTTCGCGTCAAGCAAAGAAGTGATTCTTGTGCCTGCTAAACTTGGTGTTGCGTTACTCATTCTCGTTTGCCCTCCATTTTATAAGAATTTTAAGTATAACCAAAATTTCAGCCGATTATAATTGTAACCTTTTTTTCTAAATTTTTCAATAGGGTAATACGTTTTTGTTAAAATTTTAACCTCTTCTCTCAAAAAAACTCCCGGCCTGTGGTACATGGTGCACCAAAGCCGGGAATTTCCCCTTCAGCAAAATTCCGGATATTCCTATAACTGATATTCAGTGAAAAAAATCATGAAACACCTGGTCCACACACCAGCCGTAAGAAACCTTTTCCACATTCCGGTCAGCCAGCACCGGATAAGAAGCCAGTTTCTCTTCTCCCAGGCTGTAAATAAGAGTTCCGATCCTGTTTCCTTTTTTTACCGGCGCCTGAAGCTTTTCCGGCATCTCCAGGCGGCAGCTGATCTTTTCACCTTTTTTCATAAGTATTTTTTTATTCTTTTCCTTTTCGGAAACAGACGGAATCCCGCTTACAACAGCCGTGTCCCCAAAGGTACTGTTTTTTTCCACTCCGTCTTTCACCGGTACTTCCGGAAACTTCAGTTCTTTCCAGAACTTCTCATAATCAAAATTATCTTCCCCGTAATCCAGAAGCTTCACAGAATCCTTCCACTTATATCCTTTGTTGTTTGGCCAGCCACATCCCAGAAGGGACACCACAAAAGTCTTTTCATCTTTTTCGCAGGCGCACACATAACAATATCCCGCATCCCCTGTAAATCCTGTTTTTCCGGAAAGAACCCCGTCAGTCATAGTCAGCAGAGCGTTTGTATTGTGAACAGAAAATTCTCTTTTTTCATCGAGATCTGTAAACGAATATTCCCGGGTCTGGGTGATCTTTAAAAAGGTTTCGCTTCTGATGGCATAGCGCATGATCAAAGCCAGATCTCTGGCAGTTGTATGATGCACTCCCTTTTCATCTTCTGCATCCAGACCGTTGGGCGTAATAAAATACGTATCCGTACATCCGATCTCTTTTGCTTTTTCATTCATCATCCCGGCAAAACCTTCCGTGCTTCCCCCGATATGTTCCGCTATGGCTACCGCTGTATCGTTGTGGCTCATCAGCATAAGAGAATACAGAAGGTCTTCCAGATAATACTGCTCTCCCTCCCTCATGCCAAGCTGTACATCCGGCTGCGCCGCCGCCTTATCTGACACCATGACGTAATCGTCGCCTGCCCCGTTTTCCAGAGCCAGAATACAGGTCATTACTTTTGTTGTACTGGCATTGGGCCTGGGTGTTTCCCCGTCTTTTTCATAAAGAATACGCCCGGACTCTCCATCCATCAGAACAGCTGAAAGAGCGTAAAGACTGCCCGGAGAATCTGCCGCTTCCTTTTCTGTATTTTCACAGACTGTCTCAGCCGCAACAGCCTGAGAACCAAAAGCAAACTCCCCAAAAAGAAAGACAGATGTCAGCAGAAGTATTGCAGCATGTCTCATATTCATCCCCGCCTTTTTATGCTTATAGGATAAGTTTATGCATACATGTCCGCTTTATTCTGCATTTCCTCTGTCTCAGCTCCCTGTTTATCCAGCAGGCTGTGTTTCCCCTTCATCTATCCGTTGTAGGTGCGGTTCCATCTCTCTGAAAGCATTCTCTTCTCTCTGGATAAACGGAACAGTTCCTCAATGTACGCAGGCGCTTCCCGTACCTCCTGGTCAAAATACTGATGCAGTTCCTTTACAGGAGCTTCTGACCCCGGAACCGGATCCTTTTCCATAAAATATTCAAGGACAGCCGCAGACCGCTTCCGTCCTGCGATCCTTGTGACAATGGCCGCCAAAAGCCTCCGTTTTCCGGAATTATTGTAAACCATTGCATTGGTAAGAAATTTCATCATCTTCAGAGAAAAGAAAATATTCTTTGCTGTAATCTCAGGAAACATGCAGTGTATAACTTTTGCATAATCCATCCTGGGCACAATACAGTCTGACGGATAATAATGATGAGGATTCCTGTTTGTTTCCACCATCAGCGTTCTGTCAAATTCTTTTTCCAGAAGCGTGTGAGAAAGAATCTTCTTTTCAGCCGTTTCATCCACAAAAGGATGACAGGAGCTGTCCAGAAGATAGTGACAGGCAAATCCCAGAAGATAAGCCAGAAACCTCTCGTCTCCTGTTCTTCTTACAATGCTCATCCCTCTTAAAAAAAACGAGGCTGCAGGTATCTTGTGCATTTCCGTTCCCAGACCGCAGACCTTTTGATTGAACAGGTCATAAAACAGAATGTCCGGTCCATGAAGGCCGATCCGAAAAAGATTTCCGTTTTCCCGTATCACTTTTCGAATTTCCCTGGGAAGCTGTCTGTAAACCTTTTTTCCAAATAAATCGTGTGTGTATGTGGTTGGCATTTCACCCTTCCTCCTTATACGTCCAGCTTTAACTGGATTTCCTCTTCTGCTTCCGCCTTGAAATCTTCCAGCTGTACCGGATCCATAACCGGAAGCTCATCAAGAGCCTGCACCCCGAAAGAACGCAGAAACTCTTCTGTTGTGCCAAGAAGAATCGGGCGTCCCGGCGCGTCCAGCCTTCCAAGCTCTCTGACAAGCTCATATTCCATCAGCTTATTAATGGCATGGTCGCATTTCACTCCGCGGATCTTTTCTATTTCCGCCTTTGTCACAGGCTGTTTATAGGCAATGATCGAAAGTGTTTCCAGCATAACATCCGTAAGAACCGGCTTTTGGGGATGCAGGGCGATCTGGATCAGGTTCTCATAATACTCTTTTTTCGTGCACATCTGATAGGACTGTTCCAGCTCTATGATCTGGATCCCCCTGTCCTCCTCCTGATACCGGTCCATCATGTGATGCAGCAGCCTGCGGGTAGTATCCTTGTCCTGCCCTACCGCAGCGGCAATCCGGGAAAGCTCCACAGATTCCCCCATGGCAAAAAGGATAGCCTCAATGGCTGCCTCTGTTCTTTTTATTTCCATATTTCTCCTTATTCCCCTATTCGTCCGCAAATTCTGTCAGGTTCTTCCAGGTATCAGGATCCTCTTTTACCTCCACCTGGATGTCGTCAAACAGCTCTTCCTGTTTTACATGAACGTATCCCATTTTCATCAGCTCCAGGATAGACAGAAATGTAACGATCACCTGGATTTTGGAGGTCTGGCCTTCCAGAAGCCCCCGAAAGCTGAAACGTCTGTTTTCTGCCGCATATGCTTTCATTTCCAGCATTTTATCAGAAAGGCTGACCTCTTCTTTTTCAATGGTACCGAATTTACTTCGGATGGGGTCGATTTTCGATTCCTGTTTTTTCAGAATGGATTTGTAGATCTGATTCAGCTTTTCCAGCGTCAGAGATGCCAGAAGCGCCTGAGGATCCACCGGTTCTCTGTATTTCATCACTTCATCCGGTATGGTGGGCTTTTTAAAAAACACGCCTGCCGCTCCATCCATTTTGTCCTTCAGTTCATAGGACATATATTTGTACATCTTGTATTCCAGAAGCTTCTGAACAAGCTCCTCTCTGGGATCCTCCTCTTCCCCTTCTTCATTAACCTGACGGGGCAGCAGCATTTTACACTTGATATCCAGAAGCGTAGCTGCCATTACAAGGAATTCGCTCATAGTGCCCAGATCCTCTGTTTCCATTCCATGAATGTACTCCATGTACTGATCCGTGATCTCCACAATAGGAATATCATAAATATCAATTTTATTCTTTTCGATCAGATGAAGAAGAAGATCCAGCGGTCCTTCAAATACATTTATCTTTATGGGTATGGCCATTTCAGCTGTCCCCTCCTGTTTTCTGCGCAGTATTTCTGCCTGGCCCGCCTTCGTCCGGAACAAGCTCTGCAAGGATCAGTTCTCTGGGATTATGAATACGCACAGGAATGGTATGCTCTCCCAGACCGGCACTGACGATCATATGCTGCTCCTGTCTGTGAAAATCCCCGCAGCAATATGGAGGAAACAAAAGATACTGGGGACAGGTAAGTCCGTGATGTTCATTAAATCTCAAGATCCCCCCGTGATAATGCCCGGAAAAAATAAAGTCTGCTCCCCACTCAAAATATACATCTCCATATTTCGGATTATGGGCAAGAAGCACAGAAATCCCGTCTCCTGAAGGCTTTCCAACCAATTCTTTCAGATCCTGTCTGTCAGGATATGGAGAAAAGGGCTTCCGATAATATTCTTCCGGAAGCTCCAGTCCATAAAAGGTAAACTCTGTTCCTCTGATATTCATGCACACATGCTCATTATGAAGAAAGCACACGCCGGCATTGGTAAGCACATGCTCATAAGTAAGATATTCTGTGGATGTATCCGGATTCAGCAGCATTTTATACTCATGGTTTCCAAGAGCATAAAAAACAGGGATTCTGTTTGCCAGTCTGCACAAAAATCCGGTAACTGCCGAAACCGTAGACACATCCGCTCTCACAACCATGTCTCCCACAACAAGCGCT
The DNA here is from genome assembly GCF_000433815.1 of Blautia sp. CAG:257. Classification (NCBI taxonomy): domain Bacteria; kingdom Bacillati; phylum Bacillota; class Clostridia; order Lachnospirales; family Lachnospiraceae; genus Blautia; species Blautia sp. CAG:257. Next base: position 35,693 of record NZ_HF999031.1, on the reverse strand, counting down.
GCATCGGCTCCGCTTTTTTCAATTGCATGAAACAGATCCTGATTCTCATTTCCAAATACAAGCCCGTGAAGATCTGCCAGGACAGCAAAACGTACCGGATGACCGCCTTTCAGCTTTTCTGTTTTTATCTGATAGGTTTTTGTTATGAATGTTTTCATTCTGCTCCTCTGACTGCTTTTATTTTCCGAATCCACAGTTAGGGAAAGTACATACGCTGCAGTTCAGGCAAAGTCCGCCCTCCCCATAGGCTGCAATTTCTTCTCTGCGGACAGGATCGTCTGCCACGATTCTCGGCAGAACCAGATCGAACACAGTTCTTTTTGCATACATCACGCAGCCCGGAAGACCCAGGATTGGGATAGTTTTTTCCCCTTTTCTGTAGTAGGCAAGAAGAAGCATGGCTCCCGGAAGAACCGGAGCTCCATAGGTTACGACCTCCGCACCGGTAGCGCGGATGGCTCCCGGAGTTCTGTCATCCGGATCCACGCTCATTCCGCCGCTGCAGATCACCATATCCGCTCCATTTTCAATAAACTTCAGGATATCCCCTGTAATCTGATCCTTTTCATCTCCCGGCGTTGTCTGCCCCATAACCTGGCAGGAATATTCTGCAAGCTTTTCTCTCAGAACAGGAGTAAAGGTATCCTGGATCAGTCCCTTTTTCACTTCACTTCCTGTCGTTACGATTCCCACCTTTTTTTCCCGGAAAGGCAGGATATTAAAAATCGGTTCCCGGCCTGCAGTCTCCCGGGCTCTGTCCATTTTTTCCTTTTCGATCACAAGAGGAATGATTCTTGTTCCTGCGATTTTATCTCCCTTTTTTACCGGAAAATCCCCGTGTCTGGAAGCGATCATCATCTCTCCGAGACTGTTTACGCCAAGAAGAGCAGCTCTGTTGATCTTCAGAAGCCCGTCGCAGTCAGCGATCACTTCTATTTTGCCTTCTTTTACCTCTGTTCCGTGCATATGTCTGCCGGCGCAGATTTCATACAGAATCTCAGCCCCTTCGTTTTCGTGAAGGATTCCCTCCTGTTTTTCCCATACAAAAAGATGCTCTTTTCCCACTGACAGAAGCGCCGGTATATCCTCTTCTTTTACTACATGGCCCTTTTTAAATAGCACGCCTTTTTTTTCGTCTTTGATAATCTGGGTAATATCATGGCAAAGCACATGCCCTACTGCTTCCTCAGTCCTGATCTCTTTCATTTTATCTTTATTCCTCTCATATTTCTGTTCAGTCTGTAACCTATTTGGAATTTATTATACCCCTCAGCCATCCTTCTTGTCAAAAGAATTGTCGGATGCCTTTTTACAAACAAAATTCCTTTGCCGTCTGTTTCAGCCGGTCCAGATATCCGGCCTTTTTCACGTTTTCTGCATAGATCACAGGAATCCTTCCAAGCTCTCTGTTCTCCTGATAATAGACAAGCTCTCCTGCTTTTTGTCCCTTTTTTACAGGCGCCTTTACTTCATTTGGAAGAATCAGCTTCTTTTTTATTTTATCAAAAGTTGTTCCGTCTGTACTCAGACAGCGGAAGGTTTTTCCAAAAGTCAGAGTTGTTTTTTCTTTTATGCCTTTTATCACTTTCAGATCTGGAAGCTTCCCCGGATTTTCGTCTGTATAAAGACTGCATTTTGCAAATCCGTAATCAAAAAGCATTGAGGCATCCTTCACTCTTGTCCTGGAATCCGGAGCAGCCATAACTACAGCGATCAGAGTGATCCCTTTTCTTTTTGCCACAGCAGAAACACAGAATTTTGCTTTGCTTGTGCTGCCTGTTTTCAGTCCCACACAGCCTTCATATGTACGGATCAGCCTGTTGGTATTAGACAGCCCGAACTCCTTGGAGCCCTGCCTTGTATTGTGTGTGATCGTATCCATCCACACGGAAGAATAGTTCAGGATTTCCGGATACTTACGGATCAGTTCTCTGCTCATCAGCGCAATATCGTAGGCAGTGGTATAATGATCGTCAGAATCTGTCAGCCCGCAGCAGTCCACAAAATGCGTGTTTTTCATGCCCAGAGCCTGCGCCTTTTTATTCATTGCATTTACAAACTCCGGTTCGCTGCCTGCAATATGTTCTGCCATAGCCACGCTGGCATCGTTTCCGGAAGCGATCACAATACATTTGATCATGGTCTCCACCGTCTGGGTTTCTCCTTCCTCCAGAAAAACCTGGGAGCCTCCCATAGATTTGGCATGAGCGCTTGTTGTAACCGTATCATCCAGTTTCAGATTTCCTTTTTCTATTTCTTCAAAAATAAGAAGAAGAGTCATAACCTTTGTAACACTGGCGGGACTTCTTGGAACGTCTTTGTCTTTTTCCAGGATCACCGTCCCTGTTTCCGGCTCCATCAGCACATATTCCGGAGCCTCCACAGAAACTGCAGAGGCAGTTTCTTCCGCAGATACCGGCGCTGCCAACGAAAAAAGGATACTTGCGCAAAGTATCCGGGCACAAAAAAGGTTCCTCCGTTTTTTAGTCATAGAAAACCTCCCGTTTGGGTGTTTTATTCTATTCTAAAAGGAGAAACCCGAAAATATGACTGCTTCTTCAAAAATCACAGAAGAGGCGCGAATACACGGAGAATACTCTGAAATCCCCGCACAAATATATTTCTGTTTTTGCAGAATTCAAGACTGATAGGATCACAGTAATGCATGGTTTCCAGAAAATCCTCAAGAATATCCCGGATCACATCGTTTTTGTAGATCCATACACCATCTTCAAAATGCAGATAAAGGCTTCGGTAATCCAGATTAATGGTTCCCACCACTGCAATTTCATCATCACAGACAAAAGACTTGGCATGAAGGAATCCGGGCTGGTATTCATAAATTTTTACACCGGCTTCTATCAGCTGCGCATAATAAGACTGGGTAAGAAGGAATACCATTTTTTTATCCGGCACTCCCGGAGTCATGATACGCACATCTACTCCGCTTTTTGCAGCAAGGCAGAGAGCTGTCATCATTTCATTGTCAATGATCAGATAAGGCGTACAGATATACACATAACGCTTTGCCCGGTTGATAATATTCAGATAAACATTTTCTCCCAGTGTCTCCCCGTCAAGAGGAGTATCTGTAAAGGGCTGTACAAATCCGCTTCCCTCAAACTCTTCCGGATGATAGGCGTGGGGTGAATGGGCAGCGTAATCAATAGGTGTCTGAATGCCGTTTACCACATTCCACATATGAAGAAACATCATGGTCATACTCCACACGGCATCACCTTTCAGCATTACCGCCGTATCCTTCCAGTGGCCGAAGCGTTCCTTCTGGTTAATATATTCATCTGCCAGATTGATTCCTCCTGTAAAGCCTGTCTTTCCGTCAATGACACAGATTTTTCTGTGATCTCTGTTATTCTGGATAATATTTAACACCGGGCGGAAAGGGTTAAATACTTTGCACTGGATTCCTTTTTCCCGCAGGAATTTATCGTATTTGTAGGGCAGCGTAGTAAGACAGCCAAATCCGTCATAGATCAGGCGTACATCCACTCCCTGAGCGGCTTTCTGTTCCAGAATATCCAGAATCGTCCTCCACATAACGCCGTCATTAATAATAAAATATTCAATATAAATATAGTGCTCTGCCTGTTCCAGTTCTTTCACCAGCACAGGAAACATGTCATCGCCTACCTGAAAATATTCCGCCTTTGTATGTTCATACACAGGATACACGGAATGACGGCAGATATATTCCGACTGGACTGCCGCAGACGGATCCTCCTCCTGTATTTTCCTGCAGACCCGGGGATCTGACTGAAGATAAGGAATACTGTCCTCCTGGACCCGGGTATAACGTTTCTGCATTTCCTCCGCGATCCTGGAATGTCCGAACAGCAGGTATAAAAGCAGTCCGAAAACAGGAAACGCCATGATCAGCATTGTCCAGCCCAGCTTATAAGAAGGATTGATTCTTTTATTCAGGATCCACAGCACCATCACAATACTGAGTACTGTAATGGCAAGGGAAATATACTGAGAATAACCTGCCAGTTCCCACACAAAAAGAAACACCCATACAAGCTGAAGAAGCAGGGCTACCGCCACATAAAAAATCCTGTTAAATAAAAGCTTTGCAATTTTTTTCAGGGGCATGATAATCAGGTTCATAGCTTCACTTCACTTTTTCTGTAATGTTGTTAATAAAGTAACAATTAGAGTTTTTAAAAATCCCTGACTATACAGCCAGGGATTTTTGCGCACAATTAATTATATTTACGTTTTCTTGCGGCTTCAGATTTTTTCTTACGACGAACGCTTGGTTTCTCGTAATGCTCTCTTTTGCGGATTTCCTGCTGGATACCTGCTTTTGCACAGCTTCTCTTGAATCTGCGAAGAGCGCTATCTAAAGTCTCGTTTTCTTTTACGATAACGTTTGACATAGACTCACACCTAACCTCCCTCCAGTTGTAGATTGTGCTAAAATACAACTGTCTGGGTATTTTTCTTGCACGAGTTATATTATATATCATAGCCTTAAGGTTCGTCAACAGCTTTTGGATATTTTTGCAAAATATTTTGCAAATATTTTGCAATATTTTTGCAGGGATTTACCGCAGAAGCTTAAGCCAGCTGCTGCTCCAGGATTCCGGCAGCTGCGTCAATGGCTTCCTGAGCCTTTTCCGGGTTCTTTCCGCCGGCCTGAGCCATATTCGGACGACCGCCGCCGCCACCGCCTGCGATAGCTGCAACGCCCTTGATCAGATTTCCTGCATGAGCGCCTGCCTTCTGAGCTGCATCTGTAGCCATGGCAAGGAAGTTTACCTTCGCGCCGTTTACTGCCGCCAGGACAACAACACCCTCGCCCAGCTTCTCTTTCAGCTGATCTCCCAGATCACGGAGACCGTTCATGTCAACGCCCTCCACTTTGGCTGCCAGAAGCTTCACACCTTTTACTTCCGCAACCTGATCCATAACATCGCCAAGTGATCCCTGTGCAAGCTTGCTCTTCAGAGATTCATTTTCACTGTGAAGCGCTTTTATTTCCGCCTGCATATGAGTGATCTTTTCTGTCACCTCAGCCGGCTGTGTTTTTAATGCTTTTGCAGCTTCCTTCAGCATATTTTCCTGCTTCTTATAATAATCCACAACTGCATTTCCGGTAAGAGCCTCAATACGGCGTACGCCTGCAGCAACACCTGCCTCAGAAACAATCTTAAAGAGCATGATAGAGGAAGTATTTTTTACATGAGTACCGCCGCAGAGTTCTTTTGAAAAATCTCCCATGGAAACTACACGGACCTTCTGATCGTACTTTTCGCCGAACAGAGCCATAGCTCCTGATTTTTTTGCTTTCTCAATGTCCATGACAGCAGTTTCTACCGGAAGAGCTGCCTGAATCTCCTGATTTACAAGAGCTTCTGTTTTTTCAAGCTCTTCCTCTGTCATTGCCTGGAAATGAGCAAAGTCAAAACGAAGTCTGTCCGGAGTCACAAGAGAACCTTTCTGTTCTACATGAGAGCCCAGTACTGTTTTTAAAGCTTTCTGCAGAAGATGGGTTGCGCTGTGGTTCTTCTCTGTATCGCGGCGTCTGCTTTCTGCAACCTTCAGAGAAACAGTCTCTCCCTCTGAGATCATACCGGATTCCATATGTCCCACATGACCGAATTTTCCTCCGCGGAGCTTGATGGTATCTTCTACCACAAATTTACCGTTTGCAGTCTCGATCACACCGGTATCGCCTTCCTGGCCTCCCATGGTAGCATAAAACGGAGTCTCTTTTACAAAAACAGTTCCCTTCTGTCCCTCTACCAGAGAAGAGGCAATCTCGCTTTCTCCCGCCAGGACAGTAACCTGAGATTCAAAAGTCAGATGCTCATAGCCTACAAATTCTGTTGTCACAGAAGGATCGATCTCATCATAAACCGTAGCGTCCGCACCCATGTAGTTGGTTACTTCGCGGGCAGTACGAGCCTTGACTCTCTGCTCTTCCATTGCCGCCTGGAAGCCATCCTCGTCGATTCCGTATCCCTTTTCTTCCAGAATCTCTTTTGTCAGATCAAGAGGGAATCCGTAAGTATCATAAAGCTTGAATGCATTTTCGCCGGAAAGCTCTCTGGCTCCTGCTGCCTTCATCTCCTCTTCCATATCAGCAAGGATGCGAAGTCCCTGGTCGATGGTTTTGTTAAACTGGTTTTCTTCATTTGTCAGTACCTTGAAGATAAATTCTTTTTTATCCTCAAGCTCCGGATAACCGTCTTTGGAACCGGAAATCACTTCTGCGCTTAATTTTGCAAGGAAGGTTCCCTCAATACCCAGAAGACGTCCGTGGCGGGCTGCACGGCGGATCAGACGGCGAAGCACGTAGCCCCGGCCTTCATTGGTAGGCATGATACCGTCAGAGATCATAAAAGTAGCGGAACGGATATGGTCTGTGATCAGACGGATGGAAACGTCTGTCTGATAATCTTTTCCATATTCCTTACCGGCAATCTGGCATACAAGATTACGAAGAGAACAGATGGTATCTACGTCAAAAATGGAATCCACATCCTGAACAACAACCGCCAGTCGTTCAAGTCCCATTCCTGTATCAATATTTTTATTCTGAAGTGTTTCATAATTGCCGTTTCCGTCATTTTCAAACTGGGTAAATACATTGTTCCACACTTCAATATAACGGTCGCACTCGCAGCCTACGGTACAGTCCGGTTTGCCGCAGCCGTATTTTTCACCGCGGTCATAATAAATCTCAGAGCATGGACCGCAGGGGCCTGCGCCGTGCTCCCAGAAGTTATCCTCTTTGCCAAAACGGAAAATACGCTCAGCCGGAATACCGATCTCTTTGTTCCAGATCTCAAAAGCCTCGTCATCCTCCAGATATACAGACGGATACAGACGCTCCGGATCAAGTCCCACAACCTTTGTCAGGAACTCCCAGGACCATGCAATGGCTTCATGTTTAAAATAATCGCCAAAGGAAAAGTTTCCGAGCATCTCAAAGAAAGTGCCGTGGCGGGCAGTTTTTCCCACGTTTTCAATATCACCGGTACGGATGCATTTCTGGCAGGTTGCCACTCTTGTTCTGGGCGGAATCTCTGCTCCGGTAAAATATGGCTTTAAAGGAGCCATACCTGCATTGATCAGAAGAAGGCTCTTATCTCCCTGGGGAACCAGAGAAAAGCTCTTCATAACCAGATGTCCCTTGCTTTCCATAAAATCCAGGAACATCTGGCGAAGTTCATTTACTCCGTATTTTTTCATTGTCGTTTCCTCCTCTATTTCACACACACCTTATGGAATTTCTTTTTGCCTCGTTTCAGCACAAGGCCTTCCTCTCCAAAAGCATCTTTGGAAACTGTGTGTTTGATATCTGTAATTTTTTCACCGTCAAGAGATACTCCTCCCTGCTCAATGGCACGGCGTCCCTCTGAACGGGTGGGAACCAGACCTGTCTTTACCAGCATGGTGATCAGATCAATGCTTCCTTCCTGGAAATCTTCATCGGTAAGCTCTGTGGACGGCATATTATCTGTATTGGCTCCGCCTGCAAAAAGAGCTCTGGCGCCTTCCTGGGCTTTCTTCGCCTCTTCCTCGCCATGAACCAGATTAGTAAGCTCGTAAGCAAGAATTTCTTTTGCCTGATTCAGCTGGCTTCCTTCCCAGGCTGCCATCTCCTCGATCTGCTCGATGGGAAGGAAGGTAAGAAGGCGCATACATTTGATCACATCCGCATCATCCACATTTCTCCAGTACTGATAAAAATCAAAAGGAGAAGTCTTGTTCGGATCAAGCCATACAGCGCCGGACTGAGTCTTGCCCATTTTTTTGCCCTCTGAATTCAGAAGAAGAGTAATGGTCATAGCATGTGCATCCTTGCCAAGCTTTCTTCTGATCAGTTCTGTTCCGCCAAGCATATTACTCCACTGATCGTCTCCGCCAAACTGCATGTTGCAGCCGTATTTCTGGAACAGCATGTAGAAGTCATAGCTCTGCATGATCATGTAGTTAAACTCCAGGAAGCTTAAGCCTCTTTCCATACGCTGCTTATAGCACTCTGCCGTAAGCATGCGGTTTACGGAAAAATGAGCTCCCACTTCACGGAGAAGTTCCACGTAGTTCAGATCCATCAGCCAGTCTGCATTATTGACCATAAGAGCTTTTCCATCAGAAAAATCAATAAAACGCTCCATCTGTTTTTTGAAGCAGTCGATATTATGCTGAATTGTTTCCTTTGTCATCATCTGACGCATATCGGTTCTTCCGGAAGGATCGCCGATCATTCCGGTTCCGCCGCCAAGAAGTGCGATGGGACGGTTTCCTGCCATCTGAAGACGCTTCATCAGGCAAAGCGCCATAAAGTGTCCTACATGAAGACTGTCTGCAGTGGGGTCAAAGCCAATATAAAAAGTGGCTTTTCCATTATTTACCATTTCTTTGATCTCATCTTCGTTTGTTACCTGGGCAATCAGTCCTCTTGCCTGCAGTTCTTCCCAAACTGTCATATTTCTTTTCCTCCTGTTATAAAAAAGCCCGGTTCCTGTCCTTTTAGGACGAGAACCGGGTCCCGTGTTACCACCTAAATTCACAGGAAATTGCATTTTTCCTGCCTCATTGAGCACGATAACGTGTGCCGCTCCGCTGCAGCCTACTTGCCTGTTCGCAAACAGTCCGGTTCGGTGCAGAGCTCCGAGATGTATTCACAAAAGTTCCGCACGCGCCTCTCACCCTCCGGCAGCTCTCTGTGTGCTTCCCTGAAGCTACTTGTTCTCTTCCAAGCCGTTTCATATACTTCTAAAAGTATACAAAGCACATTTTTATTTGTCAAGAGGGATTGAGACCAGTTTATCAACTTAAAGTAATAAAGGAAGCAAAAAACTTACCGCTTCACCCCTTCAGTCCCTCATCTTCATACAGCTCCGTACCGTCTGCCGCAGAGGTGGCAAGCTGATCGCAGCGTTCATTCTGAGGATGATCCGCATGTCCCTTTACCCAGTGAAAGGTAACCTGATGGAGCTCTTTTGCCTTCAGAAGACGCTTCCACAGATCCACATTTTTTACATCCTCGTTTTTCCCCCGCTTCCAGTTCTTTTTCAGCCAGGAGTCGATCCAGTGCTGATTAAACGCATCCACCAGATATTTGGAGTCTGAATAAAGCTCCACCTGACAGGGCCTTGTCAAAGCCTCCAGCGCCGCAATGGCCGCCATCAGCTCCATTCGGTTGTTTGTTGTTTTTTTATAGCCTCTGGACAGCTCTCTTTCATGAAGCTGCCCTTTTGTATCCACATAATGGAGAATTGCTCCATAGCCTCCCGGTCCGTCCGGGTTTCCTCTTGCCGCTCCGTCTGTATAAATTTTTACCTGCATATCTGCCTCCTGATCCTATACGATTTTCTTTGTACCCGCTCGTTTTTGCCGTGCGTCCTCCAGTATCCTGCGGGGATTATAAATAAAAATTTCATCTGCGTACTCTTGTCCGAATTTCCTGCAGATATAAGCATAAGCCTCTCCGATTCTGGACGGCCTTCTTTTTATTCCATGACAGTCTGAACCTACAAAATGGACATTTCCGCTTTTCAAAAGTTTTTTGCAAAATCTTTTTAAGGCAAATCCCTCTTTCCCGATCACACTGTCAGCATTCAGCTGGATATATGCTCCCATTTCAATCATATCTTCTATAAAATTAATATCATTTCTCATACATCCATATCGTTCTGCATGAGCGATCACAGGACGATATCCTTTAGAAATCAGTATTCCCAGATATGCCCGCACCTGAGAAGCAGTGATAGCTTCATACAATTCTGTCAGCACATAATTAGAGCCGGCCATAGGCATCGCACGTTTATCCTTTATCTGAGAGATCATATTTTCACTGGCATACAATTCACTTCCCAGATAAAGCCGCATATCCTTATTGATCTCCCATACGGTTTTTCTTAAAATCTGAAACTGTTTTTTTACTTCTGAAGCAGAAGGTTCAAACATTCCCTTACGAAAATGAGGCGTTGCAATAATTGTACGAATCCCCTGTTTATACTGGGCTTCTACCATTTTTACAGCTTCCTCCAGGTTTACCGCCCCATCATCCACACCGGGAACTATGTGGCAATGTATATCATACAATCCCAGCTCTTGCATAAAACTGTCATCCCCTTTATCTTCCTTCTTTCACACAGGGTTTCCATACTCCTGTCTGCTCAAAATCTGCCGCCGCCTCTTCTGCTCCTTTTACAATGGCCGGATCGTACTCCAGCATGGAAAGCAGCTTTATGGCATTTCTGCTGGTAGCCCTGCCTTTTTTCAGAAGATAATGGAACAGAACCTCATGCTCCTGTACCTCCTCCTCAAAATGATAGTTCCGGTACTGCCTGTCCAGAATATATGACAGCTCAATGTCATGCGTGGCTGCAAAAGGAAGAACCCAATCCCGGTTCAGAGCGCTGAGTATCCTGGAGGAAGCGGCAATACGCTCAATGGTATTGGTTCCTCTTAAAACCTCGTCGATAATACACAGAAGCGGTTCCTGTTTTCTGCTTTCATCAAGGATCCTTTTCAGTGACCGGATCTCCACAATAAAATAGCTTTCCCCTCCGGAAAGATCATCCCGAAGAGCCATGGAAGTCATCACCTTCAAAAAAGGCGCTTCATAATGAGAACAGGTACAGGTAAGAACTGTCTGGGCAAGAATACTGTTAATGGCAATATTCTTCAGAAACGTAGATTTACCGGATGCATTGGAGCCTGTCACAAGAACGCTCCCCTCTGTCTCAATGGTATTGGCTACCGGTTCCTGTATAAGAGGATGATAAAGATCCTCTGCCAGAAGACGGATATGCTTTCCTTTTTCTTCACAGAAGCAGGGACTGCACCAGAGAGGAAGAAGCTCTCGAAACGAAGCAATGGATATGACTGCATCCAGTTCTCCCATATTATCAAGAAGAAGCATGATCTCCTGTGTTTTTCCCTGTACAGTTTTCAGAGTTCCGTTATAGATAAGTATATCTACATGAAAAAGCATTCTGATATAATCCAGAAAAAGCTGAGCCGGATTTCCTGAGGCATCGTTTCTTCCTGTGAGAAAAAATACACGTTTTTTCAATCCAGAAAGAGCCTTTTTCCCTTTGCGGATATATTCCATCTGTTCACTGATCTCAGGCCAGTCCGCAGTCTCCATCCTCTCTGCGGATTCCAGCATACAGAGAAAGCTGGAAAAACAGTCCAGAAAAGCACCTATCCTCTGCCTGTCTTTTCCTGCATAATAATAGATCACATTCACTGTACTTAAAAGCACAAAGAGCAGAAAACCAGGCGCCGGATAAAAGGGCAGAACACCCACAAGCGTTACAATAAGCAGGGCAAACATAACCCAGTGAAGACCTGTCTTTACCTGAGGCGCATCCTCCAGAGCCAGTATAGTATCTGACAGTGAACCATGCCAGGTTTTTCCCACATTTGACAGAAGGATCTGCATCTGCTCCCGTTTTTCCTTATTTTCAGCAAAAAAACGGATCAGTTTTTCCCTTCGGTCAATATCCTCCTGGCAAAAAACCGGTCGTCTCAGCATATCGTAAAGGACATCCTCTCCCGGCGAAGAAACCGTCTGATTGATCAGCATATAAATTCTGTCCATATCAAGGTCATTCCAGGTAATGTCATCAATCCAGAAATCATCCCCTTTTTTTCTGAGGAAGTAATGAGAAATATTTTTCAGATCTCCGGCAGAATATTCTCTTTCCGGTACTTTACCGTAAATCCTCTGAATCTTTCTCAGCACTCTTTTTTTCTGCTTTCTGTTTTCATATAAGATCCAGGTCACCAGCAGCAGAATCGCTGCCACAGTGAGCAGAATCACAGTTACATATGGATGCATAAACTCCCCTTTCTTCAAAAACATCTCGTTTGTATCTCCATGATATTTTAAATTGAGTATACTGAAAATATTTTTTTATGTCAATAAACAGTGTCACAATGGACATCCCCTTCACATAAGATGAAGTGTAAAACAAATTTCGGAGGATTTTATAATGAGTGATTTAGCTGCTACGAACTGCGGATGCGGAGAAGAAAGATGTGGCTGCGGATGCGAAAACAGTTGTGGCTGCGGCAACAGCTGCGGATGTGGAAATTCTTCCATAAACAATATGTGGGGCGGCAGCTCCTGCAGTTGTATTCTCTGGATCATCATTCTCATGTGCCTCTGCGGCAACAACAGCTGGGGCGGCAATGGAGGCGGATGCGGCGGTAATAATGGCGACTGCTGCTGGATCATCGTTATCCTGCTTCTGCTTTGCGGCGGATGCGGCGGCAATAACGGCTGCTGCTGATCTATCTGGTCTTTTTAAGGCAGAGGTTATTTCCTCTGCCTTTTCTGATGCTCAGCCCTTTGTTTTTCTCTGTGCTCTTTTTCTTTTTTCTGTTTCAGACACTCCAGATCTATCTCATAAAAGGCATTGCCGTCCAGAATCAGCTTCTGCTTTTTTTCATTCAATTTCTGTCACTTCCTGATCTGCTTTCTATATATTATATGTAGCAGATATTTTTCAGGTACACACCTTCCGCCTGAAAATTCAGTCACATATTCTTTAAGAAGAATCATATATTAATAAAAAAGGAGTCTTGACTATGGATCAGGAACTTATTTCTCAGACCGCTCTTGACCAGATGGTAAGCAGTGACCAGACACAGCTTATCAAGGCAGCCGTTCCTTATCTCCCGCCTTCTGCACGGCAGATCATTTCTCTTTATACGAAATTGGAGGAATTATCCAACACAATGGCGCTGTTCTCTCCAGGACGCGCTGACATGCAGATCTGCGAAAACACTGCTGCCGATCCTGTGGAAATGCTTCAGGATATCCGCAGATTCAGTTATGGCAAAAGCCGGGAAAAAGTAGATCAGCTTACCAACATGCTGATTCTGGTACAAATGCTTCAGATTTTAAACGAATAATTTAAAAAAGGAGATCCTATGGACAAAAACTGGCAGAATGACCCCAGACTTGCAGATATGGATAAAAGTAAACTGGAAATGCTTCAGAATCTTGCAGAACAGGGAACCGGCAAAAATGCCTCAGATATGCTTCCTTTTCTGATGAATGCAGCCTCCCGCGGAAAAAGTAATGGACTTAATTTTTCCTCCGGTGAAATCTCCGCTGTTCTGGAAGTTCTCAAAATGGGAAAATCACCTCAGGAGGCTGCTAAAATTGACCGCATCGTAAATCTTATGCAGATGATCCGGTAGGATATCAGTCTTTTTTGCTGACCCCTTCCATGATACATTCTCTCAGAAAGGCAAGCGCGTGGGCAGTTGACTGTTCCCGGATTTTTGCACGGTTACCTGTAAAATGATATTCACGGACAACCGTCTTTCCATTATAACAGCATCCCATAAACACAGTACCTACCGGCTTTTCCTTTGTACCGCCGTCCGGTCCCGCAATTCCTGTGACAGAAAGACAGATGTCTGTTTTCGTAACAAAGCAGCCGCCTTTTGCCATTTCTTTGGCGCACTTCTCAGAGACAGCTCCATAAGTCTTTAATGTGTTTTTTTTCACACCAAGGCTTTTGCGCTTTGCACGGTTGCTGTAAGTTACCATTCCCTGAAGAAATACGTCAGATGCGCCGGGAACGTTTACAATTCTGGAGGCGATGGCGCCGCCTGTGCAGGACTCTGCAAGAGAAAGAGTAAGCTTCTGATCCTTCAGCATATCCACTACTGCCTCTTCCAGAGTCTTTTTTTCTTCTGTTGCAAAAATATTTTTGCCAAACCGGCTCTTCAGTTCCCGCACAACCGGCTTGATCAGCTTTTTACACTCTTTTTCATTTTCCGCCTTGGCTGTTACCCTCAGATGTACTTCCCCGGTCTTTGCATATGGAGCAATGGTGGGATTGGACTGCTGACTGATCAGATCCTGGATCTCCTCTGCCACCTGGCTTTCTCCAATGGAACAGATTTTAACCATCTGAGAATAAATGATCTCCGGCTGTTTTTTACGGAGATATGGAAAAACCTCTTCCTCAAACATAGGCTTCAGTTCGTTTGGAGGTCCCGGAAGAAGGATTGCTGTTTTTCCGTTCTTTTCAATAATAAGACCCGGAGCAGTTCCATTATGGTTATCCAGAACAAGCGCCCCCTGAGGAACCATTGCCTGTTTATAATTATTGGAAGTGATCCTGCGCTGGGCATCATTTTTTTCGTACTGCTTCAGATACGCGTCCAGAAGCTCTCTGCTGTGCGCATCTTCTACAAGAGGAAGCCCCATAACCTCTGCTGTGATCTCCTTAGTCAGATCATCCTCAGTAGGTCCCAGACCTCCGGTAAGGATTACAACATCAGAACGGTCAAGAGCCGTTTTGATGGTGTCCTTCATTCTCTGCTCATTATCTCCCACAACGGTCTGATAATATAAGGAAAGTCCAAGCTGAGCGCATTTTTCTGCCAGATATGCGCTGTTTGTATTTACGATATTGCCAAGTAAAATTTCAGTTCCTACTGCTACCAGTTCTGTAATCATCTTTTACAGCCTCCTTTTTGTATCCCTGATATCCTGAAACAGCCGTTTTATTCCTGCATGGACAGGACAGAACGGTTCTGCCATATATAAGTGATCAGTGAAATAACGGTAAGCGCCAGAGACAGCCAGATAAAGATCTGCTCCAGTACTGCAAAGATCCCTCCGAAATGAAGGATCAGAAGAATGATCATGATCATCTGGGAAACTGTTTTAAATTTTCCCCAGTAATTTGCAGCGATCACCACTCCGTTTTCTGCTGCGATCAGACGGAATCCACTGATAATAAATTCTCTTGCAATAATAATGATAACGATCCATGCCGGAAGTCTTCCAAGCTCGATCATACAGATCATGGCAGAGCACACAAGAAGCTTATCTGCCAGCGGATCCATAAATTTCCCGAAATTGGTCACAAGATGATGTTTTCTTGCCAGATAACCGTCGAACCAGTCTGTAATGCTGGCTCCGGCAAAAATAACAAGGGAAATATAACGGTTTGCCTCTCCGCCCAGATCCGTCAGCAAAAACAGAACCATAAAGGGCACAAGTATCATTCTTCCAACAGTCAATTTATTCGGTGTATTCATCAGCCAATTCTCCTATCAAATCATATTCCAGAGCTCCTGTCACTCGGACCTTTGCAAAATCTCCGGTCATAAGCAGTTCTCCTGTCTGGACAAAAATATATCCGTCCACCTTCGGGGCATCTCCATAGGTTCTCGCAATATAAGCGCTTTCTCCGGAAACCTTGCCCTCGATCATAACCAGCAGTTCCTGACCGATCCGGTCATTTCCTTTTTCCAGAGAGATCTCCTGCTGAAGCTCCATGATCTCATCCCGTCTCTCTTCTTTTACTTCCTCGGGAATCTGCCCTTCCATGGTCTCTGCCGGCGTTCCCTCTTCAGGAGAATAGGTAAAGGCGCCCAGACGGTCAAATTCCATTTCGTCCACAAATTCCATCACTTCCTGGTGATCTGCTTCTGTCTCTCCCGGAAAGCCTGTGATCAGCGTTGTTCTTAAAACAATATCCGGAATCTCTTTTCTGAGCTTTTCTATGATGGCAGTCAGCTGGGCTCTGGTTGTGCGGCGGCCCATTCTTTTCAGGATCCGGTCGCTGGCATGCTGAATGGGAAGGTCAAGATAATGACAGATTTTCTTTTCTTCCTTCATAACCTGAATCAGTTCATCATAAATTTCTTCCGGATAGCAGTAAAGAACACGGATCCAGCGAATTCCCTTAATCTTACAAAGCTCTTTCATAAGAAGATGAAGCGTCTTTTTTCCGTAAAGATCCGTGCCGTACATGGTAGTTTCCTGAGCAACGAGAATCAGTTCTTTTACCCCCTGTTCCGCCATATGCTCTGCCTGAGCGATCAGCCGCTCCTGAGGAACACTGCGGAATCTTCCCCTGAGAGAAGGAATAATGCAGTAAGTACAGTGTTTGTCGCAGCCTTCGGCAATCTTCAGATAACCATAATGGCCGCCTGTAGTCAGAACTCTTCTTCCGGAATCTTCCGGAAGTTCATTGATATCCCGAAACTCCTGAAAATGTCTTCCCTCGCAGGCCTCGTCGATCGCTTTCAGAATATCCATATAAGAGGTTGTTCCCAGAACTGCGTCTACCTCAGGGATCTCCTGAATGATCTCTTCTTTATAACGCTGCGCCATACAGCCTGTTACGATCAGGACTTTACAGGTTCCTGCTTTTTTATACTCTGCCATTTCCAGAATGTTTTCAACACTCTCTTCTTTTGCATCATGGATAAAACAGCAGGTATTGATGACAATTACCTCTGCCTCTTCCTCAGAGTCCACGATCTCATGGCCCTTTCCCGTAAGCAGCCCCAGCATTTCCTCAGAGTCTGCCAGGTTCTTGTCGCAGCCAAGTGAAATAAATAATACTTTCATATGTTCTCCTGATATATATAAGGAGCGCTGCAGAATCATCTTTCCGCCGGAATCCTCAAAAAATGCCGCCGGGAGTTCGATTTACACCGCCCCTTTTATTTTTATTCTTCTGTTTCTGCTGTCTGTACAGTGCTTTCTGCTTCAGCCTCTGCGGTTTCCACTGCCGGCTCTGAAGTTTCTTCTTCCTCTGTGTTGTCAGCCACGATTTTCACCTGTCCCTGGTAAAATTCATCAATGGCCACGGAAAGAGGTTTCTTCCCTGCTGCTCCTCTTACCATAGGCTCAGCGCCTGCGATCAGCTGACGGGCACGTTTGCTGGTAGCCAGTACCAGAGAGTAGCGGCTGTTCAGCATCATAGTGTTGTCGTCTTCCTCTGCATTGTTGTTGATCGCCTGAATCAGTTCTGAATATGACGGATGTATCATATTATAAATCTCCTTTCATTAATCCCCGGGATTCCTCCTGGATTCTGTTAATAAACTCTGTATTCCGCTGTGTTTTGCAGCGTTCACTTGAAATGATCCGGTGAAGTTCATTTACACACTCCTCCAGGTCATCATTTACCAGAAGATAATCATAATCTTCCATTCCTTCTGCTTCCTCAGCAGCGCGGCTGAGACGGGATTCGATCACTTCCTGTGTCTCAGTACCCCGTCCTTCCAAGCGTCTTCTCAGCTCGTCCACAGAAGGAGGCGTTACAAAAATAAGAACCGCTTCCGGTATCTTTTCTTTTATTTTCATCGCGCCCTGGATCTCAATTTCCAGGATCACATTTTTGCCCTCAGAAAGCTTTTCCTCCACATAAGAACGGGGAGTTCCGTAATAATTGTCTACATACCGGGCATATTCCAGAAGCTGATCCTGAGCGATCATTTCTTCCACTTCTTCTTTTGTGCGGAAAAAGTAATCCTTTCCGTCCACCTCTCCCGGTCTTGGTTTTCTGGTTGTTACAGAAACCGACAACGCATAGTCATCAAAGCTCTCCAGAAGCTTTTTCATGACTGTTCCTTTTCCGGCTCCGGAAAATCCGGATACCACTGCCAAAACACCTTTACTCATGTTCCTCTCCTCGCTCCTCATAATCGTATGCTTCCGCAAAACGTCTTGCGATCGTTTCCGGCTGCAGCGCCGACAGTACCACATAATCGTCTGAAGTAACGATCACTGCCTTTGTCTTACGCCCCTGTGTGGCGTCTACCAGCGCTCTGGTTCCTTTGATACTCTGAACCATACGCTTGACAGGAGCCGCATCCGGGCTTACCACAGCAACTATTTTCTGAGAATTTACTACATTTCCAAAACCTACATTGATCAGCTTTGCCACCGATTTCCGCCTCCGTTACTCTATGTTCTGAATCTGCTCACGGATCTTTTCGATTTCAGTCTTCAGATCAATGGCAATATCAGAAATTTCAATATCATTGGACTTGGACAGAATCGTGTTGGCTTCCCTGTTCATTTCCTGTGCCATAAAATCCAGCTTACGGCCGATTCCTTCTTTTTCTGTAAGAATTTTTTTCATGCCCCGGATATGGCTGTGAAGCCGTACTGTTTCCTCATCATTGCAGATCTTGTCTGAATAGATTACAACCTCTGCGGCAATACGGTTATCGTCAATCTGAGAATCCTCCAGAAGCTCATGAACCTTTGCTTCCAGCTTTTCTCTGTATGCCTGGACCACTTCAGGGGAACGGGCTTCCACTGCACTGACCTTTTCATCCAGCGCATCCAGCTTGGTCAGAAGATCATTTTTTAAATTTCTGCCCTCAGTCTCTCTTGTATCTACAAAGCGTCTGCACGCTTCATGAAGAGGCCCCTCAAGACAGGTCCACAGTTTTTCCTCATTGACCGGCTGCTCTTCCATGGTCAGAACCTCAGGATATCTGGAAAGTGCAGATACACCGATATCATTTTTCAACCGGAACTCCTCTTCCATCTCTTTAAAATATCCCAGATATTCTGCTGCAAGATCACGATTGTACTTAAGAGCCACACTTCCGGCAGTATAATCCTCATAGGTAATAAAAACATCTACCTTGCCCCGCTGCATGTAAGTCTTCATCAGATTACGGACCTGTCCCTCAAAAAGGTTCAGTTTTCTGGGCATCTTGATATTCAGATCCAGATATCTGTGATTTACCGACTTCAGCTCAACTGTGATCTTCCACTCTTTTGTCACGGCCTCGGCACGGCCAAAGCCTGTCATACTTTTTATCATAATGTTGTCTCACTTTGCAGGTTACTTCTTTTTGCATGATGTACGCAGGCATGATATATGTCTGCATGATGTACGTAGACATAATATATGTTTACATACAGATTTATTATAGAGCATCTAAAGAGGGTAGTCAAACTGTTTTTTCTGTATCTGATCAAAAAGTTCCTGTTCATTCCGGTTACGGAACAGTACCGTGTAAACGGTAACAAAATAACTTCTGCGACTGTCAGCCCGGCAAATTACCATACATATTCTTTTGCGGAATTCTCACAGACATGCTATACTGTAGCCAGAAAGAAAAAAGGAGTACTCATTATGGCTTTTGACGGAATTACCATTGCAGCAATGGTTCAGGAATTACATAAATATCTTGACGGCGGACGTTTTAATAAGATCGCCCAGCCGGAATCAGACGCGCTTCTGATCACGGCAAAAGGCGGCCAGGGACAGTGCAGACTGCTTTTATCTGCAAACGCCTCTCTTCCGCTGATTTATTTTATTGATAAAAACAAGCCCAGCCCCCTTACTGCGCCCAATTTCTGCATGCTTCTGCGCAAACATATCGGCAGCGCAAAAATCGCTTCTATAAAACAGCCGGGAATGGAGCGAGTGGTGGAATTTGAGCTGGAGCATCTAAATGAAATGGGAGATCCCTGTAAAAAAATTCTTATCATGGAGCTTATGGGCAAACACAGCAACATTATTTTCTGCGATGAAAACAGAATGGTCCTTGACAGCATCAAGCATGTGTCCTCTCACATGAGCTCTGTGAGAGAGGTTCTTCCGGGCCGGCAGTATTTTCTTCCCCAGACTCAGGAAAAGACAGATCCCCTTACTATTAACGAGGAAGAATTTATCAGTGCAGTATGCAAAAAACCCTGCAATATTTCCAGGGCGCTCTATTCTTCCCTTACGGGTTTAAGTCCTCTTATTGCAGAGGAAATCTGTTATCGCGCATCCATTGACGGCAATGACCCTGCCCTCTCTCTGGATGAAACCGCCTGCGTCCATCTGTATCATACATTCAAAAGACTGATGGAGCAGATACAGGAAGGGGATTTTACTCCAAATATCATTTATCGCGGAAATGAACCGGTAGAATATGCCGTTCTTCCTCTGACCCAGTTCGGACCGGAATATCACAGCGTGGAATTTGAAACCGTATCTTCCATGCTGTCCACCTACTATTCTTCCAGAGATACCCTGAACCGTATCCGCCAGAAATCTTCTGACCTTCGCCGGATCGTTCAGACTGCCCTTGAAAGAAACCGAAAGAAGTATGCCCTTCAGACAAAACAGATGAAGGATACTGCCAAAAAGGAAAAATACAGGATCTACGGCGAGCTGATCAATACCTACGGATACGGTCTGGAGGAAGGCTGCAAGTCCTTTAAGGCCCTGAATTATTATACAAACGAAGAGGTTACCATCCCTCTTGATCCCACCCTTACTCCGGGAGAAAATGCAAAAAAATACTTCGACCGGTACACCAAGCTGAAACGTACGGAAGAAGCTCTTACCGGTCAGATTGCAGAAACAGAATCTGAAATCGAACATCTGGAGTCCATCTCCAATGCCCTGGACATTGCCCGGGCCGAAAGCGATCTCAGTCAGATCAAGGAGGAGCTGACAGAATACGGTTTTATCAAAAAACATTATTCTTCCAAAAAAGGCAAAAAAATGCAGGAAAAATCAAAGCCCTTCCACTATGTTTCCAGTGACGGCTTTGATATCTTTGTAGGAAAAAACAATTTCCAGAATGATGAGCTGACCTTTAAACAGGCATCCGGAAATGACTGGTGGTTCCACGCAAAAAAAATGGCAGGCTCCCATGTGATTGTTAAAACCCCTGACGGAGAACTGCCTGACCGCACGTTTGAAGAAGCCGGACGTCTGGCTGCCTATTACTCCAAAGGCCGCACTGCCCCTAAGGTGGAAATTGATTATATCCAGAAAAAGCATGTAAAAAAACCGGCAGGAGCCAAACCGGGATTTGTGGTTTATTACACCAACTATTCCCTTATGGCCCAGCCGGATATCTCGGAAATAAAAGAAGCTTCACAGCAATAAGCTGAGAACAATTCCAGACCGTTACGGGACACCATAAAAGCCCGGAAATTTTTATCAGCCAGGGAGGGAAGGAGATTTTATCTGCTTACTCTCCCTGAATTTTTTTGGCGTAATGCCGTAGGCTTTCCGAAAAGCAGCTATAAATGCGCTGGCCGATGGAAAATGCACCCGAAGAGCAATTTCAGTTACACTGTCCCCGGTTGTTTCCAAAAGGGAAGCTCCCGCCTGAAGCCTGTATTTCTGAAGATACTGATAAGGAGACTCTCCCGTATACCTTTTAAAGCATCTGAGACATTCTGTGATGCTGACATTTCCCGCCCTGGAAATCTCTTCCAGATTAATCCCGTTTCTGTAATTTTCATGGACAAAATTCAGAAGCTTCTGGACACGCTCATGATCTTTTTGAAGGACTGCCGGAAGTATTCTGTTTGGGTTTCCGCCGTCACCATATCCGAAGGCTTTTCCGCAGCCATAAAACTCCATGATTCTCTCTGTTGCTTCCAGCCACAGCCTGCAGATACAAAGAGATAGCGCATATTCCCAATGAGCAGGCCTGGTTTTACAAAAATAAAGGTCATCCAGCTGATTCATGGCTTTAAGAACCTTTTTGTCTTTTTGTTCCCGTGCCAGAAAAATCATATTTGTGACCGCAGGATTTTTGATAATTGTATCAACCTCCTGCTCTTCCATGGCACTTCCCTTAAAAAATCCCAGCATTTTAGGCGGGATAAGAAAGCTGTGATAGCTGCAATCCTGTTTTTCTGAAATATGATGCAGAACATTGCAGTTAATAAACATACAGCTTCCCTCTGAAAGCTCATATTCCTTTTCCCATATCTTAAAATGTACCACGCCTTTTTGCACTGCCACAAACTGTATTTCCTCATGCCAGTGCAGCATCTGAAATCCCTCGTTAAAAGGTTTGCAGACTTTTTTGCTGACGTCAAGTACAAGAAGGGGGAATTTGGTACTGTGATAGGGGTTATGGGAATATATTGGGGTATTATCCTTAATTGTCTCCATGGCGTTTCTCCTTACAGAAAAAATATATTACGATTTCCACTGGCAATATTCTCATTGTTTGGTGATTTTCATATATATTTTACCTTTTATTATGGTATGTTTCAATAAAACATCGTGATATTATGACATTGTAACAGCCAGGGGGTTACTGTTTACACAGTACCGTCCTGTAAGGTGTTCTCACGGAAATGTCCAAATCCCGGGACATACAGAGCAAAACGCCGTCACCAAAGATGATTTGAAACAGATTTTGACCAAGTTGCGATATCACTGCAAACAGCATCCGGTCAAAAATATTCGTTTCCTGACACTCATCTCAAGCCTGTAAAACAAAACTTCACAAAAACGGAGGAAAATCATGATTATCGACAATAATGAAACAGAAAAAAGAGCTATGAAAGAATTTCATCTGGGCAATCGAAAAGAAGGCCTTAAAATCCAGGAAGAATTTGCCTCTGCTTTTCGCACAGAGTATGCCCACAAGGATCACTGCTCCTGCACAAAAGCCTGCAGATATCACGGCAACTGCAAGGAATGCGTTGCCATACACCGGGCGCACCAGGAGCATGTGCCAAACTGTATGCGCCCGATCATTAATAAAAAAATCGCAGTACTTTCTGAACTGACTGAGCATACCTATGCAGATCAGCTGAGGACTGAATAAAATCTCACAAAACCGGTCAGCCGGACCAGTCATTTCAGTCTATGAAATACACTCGGTTCTCCTTCCGGGCTTTTGTTTCCGGATATTCTCCATTTACATATCCCAGCACACAATGACCGATTCCCTCATAGTCCCCCTCAATTCCCAGTTCTTTGAGGAGCTCCTTTCCCACCGGACCATCGAATTCTTCTTTTGCCCGGTGGATCCAGCAGCTTCCGATTCCAAGAGAATGGGCAGCCAGCATAAGGTTGCCCATTACAAGGCTTCCGTCATAAAGATATGTGGGGGCGTTTTTATCTGCAAGGACGATCAGCACTGCCGGCGCGCCATAAAAGGGATCGGAATCCGTTCCCATAATTTCCGCATTTAACCGGGACAATCTGTCACGGACACTCTTATCTGTAACCTTGATAATAATCGGAGACTGGCGGTTCCTTCCATTGGCTGCCCAAAGCCCCGCTTCTATAATTTTATCCAGAATGTCCTCCGGAACCATATCCGGTTTAAAATCACGAACACTTCTTCTTGTCTGCATCAGCTCCAGCGTTTCATTTAACTGACTCATTTTCTGCTCCTCCTTAATCCTGTTTAATTTCTTCCCTGTGTATGTACATTACGCAGCGGCAAATAAAAAACTGTTTTACTCGATTTTTTATTTGCTCATTTATAGATCCTTATCTATTTTCTCAAACCGACTTCCGTGTTTCCAGATCCAGAAGAACTGCCTTAAAGTATGGCTTCAGTTTCCTGTAGATCTCTTCCCGCATTTCTGTCATTTTTGCCATCTGCTCTGCCGGAAGCTGAATACGCGCTGCCCCATGAAAAAGCCGGATGCGAAAATCCGTAAATCCAAGGCAGAACAGCTTATCTTCAGCCTTTTCGATTTTTTGAAGCCCCGGTTCTGTAAGCACAGTGCCCGCAGGTATTCTTGTTGCCAGGCAGGCATAGGAAGGCTTGTTCCAGGTAAAAAGCCCTTCCTCTCTGGAAAGCCTTCGTATCTCTGTTTTTGTCAGTCCGCATTCCCGAAGAGGTGAACGAACCTCAAGCTCACGGATCGCCTGCATTCCCGGCCGGTCCGAAGAATCATCGGAAGCATTTGTTCCATCCAGAAGCATGGTATAACCATCCTTCAAAGCTTTTTCCTTTAAAAGTCCAAACAGTGTTTTTTTGCAGTAATAGCATCTGTTCTCCGGGTTTTCCGCCACCTGCCGGCTGCTCAGAATATCGTGTTCAATCACTGTAAGCTCCACACCAAGACGCCGGGTAAGCTCTCTGGCATCATGCAGCTCAAACTCCGGCTGAAAAGCTGTTTTAATAAAATAAGGCTGTACCTGAGCTTTGTATTTTACTGCCATGGCAAGCAGAAAAGCAGAATCCACTCCACCGGAAAACCCAAGAGCAGCCCTTGGATTCTGCTGAAAAAATTCTTTTAAATCCATTCTGTTTTCCCTTTCAGCTAAAATCTCATATCTGTTTTCTGAAAAATATTATTTCTCAGGCGCCATATCAAACAGACTGAGCTGTTCATAGGTCTGCGCCTTTTTCTGCTTTCCAACTGTTTTCCGCTGCGTGTATGTTTCAGGAATTTCATCCAGAAATGAGGACGGTTCCTGAGCGCAGGTAAGAAACAGTTCTTCTCTGGCACGGGTCATTCCAACATAAAACAGCCGCCGTTCCTCCTGGATATCTGCGGGATTTTCCTCCCTTTCCAGAGGAATTTCTCCCTTTTCCATTCCAAACATAAACACCACAGGAAATTCAAGGCCCTTAGATGCGTGTAAGGTCATCAAAGATACCGCATCTCCTGAAATACTTCTTCCTCCGCAGCGCTTCAGATCCCCCTCTTCTCCCAGAAGAACCGCATCCAGAAACGCTCTGATATCCGGATAAAAAACAGCCATATCTGCCAGATTCTGAAGCTTTGGATTTCCCTCCTGTTCCAGGTCTTTTATCCAGCTCTGCATGAATTTTTTGGGCTTTTCCCTTTTCCATCTGTCCTGATATTTGGCTTTTAACTCTTCATAAATACTTCCGCTGATCTCATTTTCTTCCAGATCCCACAGCTTTTTCAAGGCATCCTTTTTATAATAAGGATTATCCGGTTCTGCCAGAGAACAGAAAAAACTGATACTGCCCTGTACCAGCGGATCCTCCAGAAACTCTCCCCTGCCACTGACAATATAGGGAATGCCCTCCTGTTGGAAACATTTTTCCAGAATCCGCGCCTGATGATGGGTCCGGTATAAAACCGCAATATCCCGAAAGCTTCTTTTTCCGGTCATACCTTCTTTTAAAAAATGCTCCTGAGCCTCCAGCATATCCATACCGCCAACCAGACGACTCACCTCTTTTGCCACAAAAATGGCTTCTGATCTTTTGGATGAAGCCTCTGCAATCTGTACAGGTAAGCCGGTCTCTTTCCACGGTTTCAGACAGCGCTCCATGCCGGGATTATTCCGGATCACAGCCAGGGCGCCATTGAGAATATTTCCGGTACTGCGATAATTATTTTCCAGAGAGATCATACAGGTTTCCGGAAATTCCTCTTTCATTTTAAGAAAACATCCGGAATCGGAACCACGGAATCCGTAAATAGACTGATCCGGATCTCCGATCACAAAAAGCTCTTTTCCCTTTTTATTCCACTCACGGATCAGGTCATACTGAACAGGATTAATATCCTGAAATTCGTCTACCATCAGATAGGAAAAACATCGCTCACAGGGCTGTTTTTTTCTGTTTCCGGGACTGTGTATTTCCCGAAAAGCCTTCAGCGTTTCCAACAGAAGATCATCGAAATCACAGCAGTTTTCTTCTTTTAATCTTTTCTGATATACTTCCAGAAGTTCTTCCCATAATTCCGGATCTTCATTAAAAAATGCTCCTGTCTTGTGTACAGAAACTTTGTTCAAAAACTGCGACGGCGTTATGGAAAGTCCATACTCTTTACATATCTCCCGGGCTGTTTCTGAAAGCACAGAAGGGTCCGCTATAAAGAATTCTTTTCCCTGTTTTTTCAGAAAATCCAGACAAAGAGAATGAAATGTTCCGATATGCATGCGATTTACACTCCGTCTGGAACCAAGCTGTTTTTCCAGTCGTTCCTTCAGTTCTCTTGCCGCCTGATTGGTAAAAGTTACTGCTGTAATCTCTCCCGGACTTACCTTTCTCTCTTCCAGTAAATACAGAATCCGCGAAATCAGCGTCTTTGTTTTTCCGGTTCCCGGGCCTGCTGCAACAGCAATTCTGCGAGCGATTGTTTCGACCGCCTGTTTCTGCTTTTCATTTAACTGCTGAATGGTTTCCTTCTGTTTCTCAGCAACGCTCTCTTCTCTGTCTTCCACAGACAGCCCGGAAAGCTCTTCCGTTTTTTTCTGAGTCAATCCTCCTGAGATACAGGAATCCACTGCCTGAATGCCTGGTTCCTTTTCTCTTTCCCACTCATTAAAAAACGACATCTGTCCATTGGGATTTTCGATTTCTTCCGGATCAAAAAGACTGATGGTACCATATTCCCCGTCAAATCCGGGGCTTCTTTTCACCTGTCCGGTTCTTAATCTCCGGATACCCTCAGAGACAAGATAGCCCTCCTCTTTCCTGATTTCTTCCACCGGAATCTTCCTCAGAATATCAAACTCAGATCCAAGCTTTTTCAGCATATTTTCATACTGTTCCTGCACCCTTTTGCTGCCGGAGGATTTGCCTGTGGATGCTGCGATCACTTCCGGCAAAGGCACAAGATTTTCATAAGGCTTTTTATTTTTCCGGGCTTCTCCATCTTCCCTGTCTGAAAGCTGCATCACTCTGTGATCCACTCCAATGGTGATCTTTTTTCCACAGACAGGGCAGATTCCACCATAAGCCTCAGCCTCCTTCGGAGTAAGGCAGAGATGGCATTTCCTGTGCCCGTCAAAATGATACTTTCCTTCCTCAGGAAAAAATTCAATGGTTCCTTCCAGGCCTTCGCCCTTCTGAATCGCTTTATAAAGTCCCTGATAGCTCATTTCAATATCAAGAAGATTCGCCTCTCTTCCAAGCTTTGACGGAGAATGAGCATCTGAATTGGAAATAAGCTGAAAGCGATCCAGCGCCGAAAGCCGCCAGTTCATCGGCGGGTCAGAGGACAGACCGGTTTCCACCGCATGTATATAAGGGGTCAGATCCTCAAAACATTCTTCCATCGTATCAAATCCGGAAAATGCGCCAAAAAGCGAAAAGTGAGGCGTCCAGATATGAGCCGGGATCAGAATTCCATCCGGACAGATTTCCAGCATAATTTCCAGAAGATCATGGCTGTCAAGGCCCAGGATCGGTCTGCCGTCCGAATGGATATTTCCTATGGTTTCCAGCTTTTTCGAAAGCTTTTCTGCGTCCTCAAGACCCGGCAGAAGAATTACATTATGTACTTTTCGGACTTTTCCGTTCTTTTTATAAATAGAGCTGATCTCACCGGAAAGTACAAATCTGGGAGCCTCTCCTTCATACTCTCTGCTCTCTTCCAGAACAGAATCCTCTTTTAAACAATAGAACCCATCCTCTGCCGGAACAAGCTTTTCTTCCAGCTCTTTCCGCCATTCCGGATGGGTAAAGTCTCCTGTTCCAACTATGGAGATTCCTTTCTTTCTTGCCCACAGATCCAGATACTCCGGCGTTCCCTGCTTACTTGTCGCCCGGGAATACCGGGAATGGATGTGCAGATCTGCAATTCCCTTCAAAACCCCACCTGCTTTCTTTTTTATTTTAATTACAGCACAGTTCTCTTCAAAAAATCAGGTTTTCGATAAAGCAGAAGGCTGCCTTTTTATTTTCCGCACCATTGAATATTCATTTAATAAAGCTCCATCTTTCAGCCGGATTGCATCCGGCTTGACCCCGGTAATTCGAAATCCCATTTTTTCATATAAGGCTCTGGCCCGGGTATTCCCCTCTACAAATTCCAGTTCTGTCTGCAGAATATCCGGATTTTTCTCTGCAATTTTTATCAGTTCCTGCATCAGCCTTGCTGCAATTCCCTGACTCCAGAATTGACGCAGCACGGTAACAGCTATACTGGCCCGATGCCTGATTTTTACCCGTTTGCTCCACATAGTCTGTCCGCTTCCGGCAAGCTTACCCTCCACAAAACAAAGGAGCATGGTTTCATTGTCCGCTTTATTTACCCTGTCAAAACGCTGTTTTTCACTTTCTGGTGTGTATCTGCCGCATTCCTCCGGACAACGCATAAGAAAGTCTGTCTCTCCAGCTGAAACATACAGAAAATCCAGCATCTCCTGAATATCTTCATCTTTTGGACTGCGGATTCGTGCGGTTCTTCCATCCTTAAGCTGATATTCAATGATATCAATAATCATAGATTTCTCCTTTTTGCAGCTATATGACAATATTTTTACATTTTATCAAGCTCATTTCCATAAATATCTTCTATTTCTTCTTTCATCCTCTGAAAAGCTGGAATATAATCTTTTAATATAATTTCTACCATTCTTTTTGCTGCTGAAAAATCGTAAATATGTGTCATATCATTTCTCGCTTTTAACATATTCAACCAAAGCTCTTCCTCCAAAAAATCATAAATTGTAAAGGCTGCTTTTAGAATCATTCTTGGAGAGCCACTTGCAGCAACAGCTTGTCCCTCATACGTTAATAATTCTTTTAAAACTTTCCATCCCAATTCAAACTGAATAAAAAATTTATCAATAATTCCACCTAAAATAAATTCATTTGTCAAATCTTCTTTATCTGCCTTCTCCAATATTTTAAGATTTGATTTAAAATGATCAAATTTTTTCATACAACAGCTTCCCCTCTTTTTGAATCGATGCGCGAAGTTCCTCCTGGATAGGCTCATCCAGATTGATGAAATCATATTTCAATAAAGTTGAGGTATTTTCATCTACATCCAGTGAAAACCTTATAAAATCTCCACCTTCCACAGCAAGATCAATGTCGCTTTTCTCTCTAAAAGTACCTCTTGCTCTTGAACCAAACAAAATCACTCTGGAAACACCATGTTTCACTGCTAACTCCTGGATTTCCTGTATCACTGTCTGTTTAATTCCCGTTGTCTGCATATAATTCTCCATATCAATTATTTCTCTATCTCTTCCCTGAAACTTTCTTTTTTTATTGTACCAAGTCGCTAGCGCGACGGCTAGTCCTAAGTACGTGGTTCTATTACTTTTTTCAAAGAAATCAGTTTTCCTCAAAATAAAAGTAGCAGTTTTTTTATATATGTTTTATTGTTGAATCACCACAAGACAACCTAAAACAATACAAAAAAACTGCTATGCTTATGTTATCATGGATTTTTAAACTCAACAAGTACATATTTTACTTTTTTATCCGTCCACCGCCTGTTTTGAAATATCCTGACTCTAAATCAATCTTATTTCATTTACAGGAGGTTCCTTATGGACAAATATTTATCTTCTTTCAGGGAGATGGTCTCCCTGCGCGGTCTTACTGACCACACCATTGCTTCGTATTCTACCTATATCTCCGCTTATCTGCAGTACCTTTCCGACAACGGCCCCACTGCACCGGAAGATGCATCATGGCAGCAGATGCGGGACTTTATCTTTTGGGTCCAGAACACAAGAAATCTTTCTGACCGTACGATAAATGCCTGCATCTCACAGCTGAGATTTTTTACACTTTATGTCCTCCATAAGCCCTGGGACCCCTATCAGCTCCCTTTCAGAAAATTTGACTCTTATACCCCTTTTATCCCTTCACGTGAAGAAATGAAAACATTCCTGTTTTCCATTTCTGACATAAAGTTTAAGGCCATACTCTGCCTTATGTTTTCTTCCGGGCTGCGGGTGGGCGAGGTACGTCATCTGAAATGCTCTGACATTGAACATTCCAGAAAACGTATTCATATACGTGCTTCCAAGAACCGCTCTGACCGTTACGTGCCTCTTTCTGATAACGTCTGGGAACTCATCCTCCGGTACTGGTATTCATTTCCGGCTGGTTCCCGGCCGAAAGACTGGCTCTTTCCACAGAAGAAAAAACCGGACAGACCCATCGATCACCAGCGTATCCCCAGCTTTATCCTTGCACACGAAAAAGAACTCGGATGGGAGCACCGTTTTACCTGTCACACATTCCGCCATGCTTTTGCCACCTACCATTATGAAGACGGAACCGACCTGCTCACTTTGAAAGCGCTCATGGGACACCGGTCTGTTTCTTCCACGGTTATATACGTACATCTGGCATCAAATGCTCTGATGGCTTCTTCCAATCCTTTTGACAGAATGGCAGGTGGGTTTTATGAGTGATCTCAAAATCCAGAAGATCTGGCAGTGTTCTTTTGACTCTTTTCTTTCTTCTGGGCACCCTGTTTCTGACATCCAGAAAAAAGTCTCCCACGCTGTCATGCGTTGTAAATCCGGCGCTCTCGGAGCCAATGCCTGCCAATGTACCGAGTGCGGCCATACGGAATTCCACAATAATTCCTGCCGTAACCGGAACTGCCCAAACTGCCAGGCTGTCTTAAAAGAAATATGGGTGGATAAACGCCGGGAGGAAGTCATTGATGCACCGTATTTTCATGTGGTCTTCACCCTGCCCCATGAGTTAAACCCGCTTATTTATTGTAACCAGAAGCTTCTGTACGGGCTTTTTCACAGATGCTGTGCCGAAACACTTCTTGAATTATCTTACGATAAGAAGTATCTCGGTGCGACACCTGGCATCATACAGGTGCTCCATACATGGAACCAGGAGATCGGCTACCATGTACATATGCACTGTATTGTTTCTGGTGGCGGCCTCACATATGACAAGAAGATACGCAGGTCAAAAAACAAGTTTTTCATTCCTGTCGGGGTACTCCGGGATAAATTTAAAGGGAAATATCTTTCCCAGCTTGATTCCATGTACCGGAAAGGACAGATCGTTCTCTCTTCTTCCTGTGAAAAACTCCGGAATTCCTATGAGTGGAAGGAGTTCAAAAATAATCTTTACGGCAAAGACTGGTGCCCTTACATAAAAGAAACTTTTAACGGATTTGGCAATGCGCTCGAATACCTTGGACGGTATACCCATAAAATCGCCATCTCCAACAACCGTATCCTTTCCGTCACGGAAAAGGAAGTCACATTCTCCGCCAGGGGAAAAAAGCCCGGCGAGTCCAGGCGCCAGATCACTCTGGAGCATACAGAATTCATTCGGAGATACCTGATGCATGTGCTTCCATCCGGTTTTCAGAAGATCCGTTATTATGGTTTCCTGAACAACCCAACCGGATGAAGAGAAAAAATCTGAAACTCATTTTTACTCTGCAGGGACACCAGCGTTTTAAAAGACGGTTTACAGAGATGTCCATGTCTGAGCTTTTAAAGGCTGTGTGGGACTTTGATATTTCTATCTGCCCGGATTGTGGACATAGTTCCATGAAACAGCTGGGAAGGTGTTATGCACCATCCTGATTATCCTGACTTCTTATATTGTTTTGAAAAAGCCTGCCAACGGGAGGCTTTGAAAGTATGTCCTGCAATGTTTTACATCACAAAAATCAGCGTGTTTTCAGCTGATTTCTCATCATCTTCGACGATTTTGGCCATCTGGGAACAATACAATCCCCATATAAGAACTGGCTAAAATACCGCGACTGGGTACAATATGAAAGAATCACATTCAGAGCAGTTCCGATTTATTGCAGAACTGCTCTTTTTGTCAACTCTGAATCTGATACTTTCCTAATGAATTATATCATCTGTCTCAGGAATTACAATCCTCAAAGGTCTTCTATCTTTCTCAGTTTCCGAGAAATCACAACATTCAACACAACAGCCCCCAGTACAACACAAAAACAAACAATCGTACACCATGCCGGTACTTTTTGATGCATCTGAACACGAAAAAATATTGTCGCTGTCAGAAATAACGCCCCCATAATTTCTATAAAAGATAATGTTTTCTTCCGAAGCTCCTGAAGCTTCCTCCTGGATTTTACTTTCTCCGATTTCCATATTCCATAATTTTTCTGGTAATCCTTTACCTCTTCATCAGAAATCAGTTCATCCAGACTTACATCCAGTTCCGTAGCCAGCTGCTTTGCAGTAATCAGATCCGGACATCTGGAACCATTTTCCCATCTGCAAACTGTCTGCCTCGACACGTAAAGCCTGTCTGCAAGCTGCTGCTGCGTAAATTTCTTCTCTTCCCGTAATTTCTTAATATTTTCACTTAATGCCATGCTGTACTCCTCTTTTTTTCTGTATACTATAGCATTAGCCAGAAAAAGGAAAGTATTTGTATGGATTTTTCATGTTTCCAATCTGGTAACAGGCTGTAATTTTCCCATCCAGTATATATCATTACCCTGGTGGTAAATATTACATTCTTTTTTTGGCTGATCCATTCCTCTTTCTCCTGTAGCCTGTTGTACCATTCTGAAACGATTATTTTTATCTTCTGTCATTTATTTTTCTGACCGGATTTCGGATAACTGTACGCAGTTTTTCCACTGCTGTCCGGCGGGGATCGCTCAGGTAAATTTCATGATGGAAACGGTGGGAATAATCTGGTTCATACCCCTGATCACTGGCATATTTTTTCATTTTCTGAATGGTTTCCATTTCACTATCGTAGCTGCCCGTGTGCATACACTGTACACAGATTCCCTCTTCATAAGTAAAAAATTCCACTTTGGAAAAATCCATTTTCTTTTTAGCAGATGCCTCCTTTACTGCCCACTCAAAATCACCTTTTTTTACAAAATCCGGGAGACGTATCATGGCAATCCACTGAAAGGCATCCTTGTGCCCATAGTCAATACATTCCCGGCTGCCCTCCTGCCACCAGAGTCCTTCCAGTGGCGGTACAACATAGGAAAAATATCCTTCAATGCTGTAAGGACCTTTGTAACTCATCTTAATCGTAAAAGAAATTCCATAAAGAAGTCCTATTGCTTTTTTGTATTCTCCATTTTCCTCATTAGGATCCCCGGTTCCCCGAACTGCCACATAATTCATTTCCGGTATTTCAACGATTCCCGGATTTTTTGGTGGAAGATAAAACTCTTTATACTCTTTTTTATAATCAAATGCCATTTCTATTCCTCCTGATAATTTCTCCTTATTTGTTCCACTACTGTTTTAATCTCTTCTTTGATTTCTGAGGGTTCCAGAACTTTTACATCGGCTCCAAAGGTCAGAAGCCAGCTGATCAGATGATTTTTATCTGAAAATGTCCAGTAAAACAAAAGCGTTCCATCCTTCTGCTCCTGAAAACTGTCCTTTCCATACTCTTCTGCCAGTCTCCATCTGCATTTCCCTGAAAAAACTGCCTTTATTGGAAATTTTCCGGGGAACATGTTTTCATAATCAAAATCAGGTAAAGATACCTTACGCTTTTCAAAAATATTTTCTGTTAATTCCAGTTCTTCCATTCTGTTCAGCTTAAAAAGCCGGCTTTCATTACATTTACAGCACCAGCCCCACACATACCAGCTGGACCAGCGAAAAATCAGATAATAAGGTTCAATCCTTCTTCTGGTTCTTTTTTCCGGAGAAAAATACAAGAATTTCACGATTCTGCATTGTTCAATTGCTGTACGTAAAATTTCAATTTTAGGGATCAAAGACTTTTTATGCCAGGAAGACAAATCAATAAGGATATTCTGATCTCCTGTCACAAAATCCGAAGAACCTGCACAGACTTTTTCCATCAATTGTCCGTATTTGTTTGTTCTGTGAATGCTGTCAAGACTGTGAATACCAGTCAGAATATCCTTCAACTCTTTTGCTGTAAAAACAGTCCGATCCATTCGGTAATTTTCCATAATAGAAATACCGCCGCCTGTTCCCTGTCTGGTCATTAAGGGAATTCCTGCCCTGCACAGATCTTCAATATCCCTTTGGATCGTCCGCCTGGATACCTCAAACATATCAGCCAGATCAGCCGCAGTCACCATGTCCTTCTGCAGTAAAACAGACAAAATTCCAATGAGCCGTTCAATCTTCATATTCTGCCCTCTCCTTTAATATAGCACTCCAAACATGACACCGGTATGTCATATTTAAAATAAGGCTTTCTTTTTCCGGTATTGTGTCGGCGTCAGACAGTAATGCTTTTTAAATAATCTGCAAAAATAATCCACGTTATGGAATCCTGCTTCATCTGATATCGTAGCGATTTTTTTCTCGGTTTTCACAAGCAGAAGCGCAGCCTCCTTCAGCCGGTAATGAATCAGATAATCAATGGGGGTAATATGCAGATATTTACGAAAAAGATTTAATACTGTGCTTTTACTGATTCCTGCATAACAGGCAATATCATCCAGTGAGATATCATGAGTATAATTTTCATGGATATACTGCATCATGATCTGCAGTCTCGCCTGAAAAGAAACGGCAGCGTTTACCTTGTCTTTTTCATTATTCATATCTGCATTTTCATATATCTCCAGCCAGAGCTTTTGAACCAGGGACGATGTTGCAAGCTCACAGAAGGCTTTATCTTCCTGAACTGCAGTGATCTGTTTTATGATCTCTAGAGCTTTGGCCTGCCAGTCAATCTCTCTTTTAAAAATCTGAAATTCCAGAGAAGATGAAATCACAGGCAAAATATATTTATTATAAATAAGACTGTCCTGCACAGCAATAAAAGAAGGCATACACAAAAAATTCGGAATCACTGCGCCGTCAGATGAATAAAAGCGGTGCAGGATTTTGGAGTTAATAAATAATCCGTCTCCTTGGGACAAAATAAACTGTTTTTCTCCAATCCAGAAAGTCATGGTCCCGGACTCCATATACACAAATTCTAATTCCATGTGCCAGTGCCATTCCACGCAGTTAAAGTCAAATAAAGATAAATCCTCATAATAAAAAGCAAAGGGATAATTTCTGCTGCCATGCTGAGCAGTTTCCATTAAATTTTCATCTGTGACAATCTTGCTGAAAGGCTGATCAGATGCCATACTATCATCATTCCTCCATGATCTGTTTTACGATATTATACAATAAATATCAGATATAAATCAATGAAACCCCTGCTTTTGTATTATATAATCCAAAATGCAGAAAAATTTGATGCAACATTCAGGAAAAGGAAGGAAGCTGCTATGCCAAACTATCAAAAGACAAAGCTTGCCTGTTATCTGGGCTTTATCACACAGGCAATTACTGCTAATTTTGCTCCGTTGTTGTTCTTAAAATTCCACCATGACTATGATATTTCTCTTGGAAATATCGCCCTGATCTCTACATGCTTTTTCTTTACTCAGCTTCTGGTAGATGCATTCTGCGCAAAATATGTAGACAGAATCGGATATCGTACCTGTATTGTAACCTCTGAAATATGCGCTGCTGCCGGACTTGTAGGGCTGGCATTTCTGCCGGACCTCCTGCCCAATCCCTTTATTGGAATCATGTGCAGCGTGATCATATACGCAATTGGAAGCGGTCTTATCGAAGTGCTCTGCAGTCCTATTGTGGAAGCCTGTCCCTTTGAAAACAAAGAAGCTACCATGAGCCTGCTGCACTCCTTTTATTGCTGGGGGTCTGTTGGGACAATATTAATTTCCACCTTGTTTTTTATGGTATTTGGAATGGATAACTGGAAATGGCTGGCCGTATTATGGGCCCTTATCCCTGCTGTCAATATCTATAATTTTGCCACCTGCCCTATCGAACATCTGGTAGAGGAAGGGGGAGGAATGGGAATAAAAAAACTGTTCCAAAAGCCTATATTCTGGATTGCAGTTTGTCTGATGATCTGCTCCGGCGCTTCAGAACTTGCCATGGCACAGTGGGCTTCCGCTTACGCAGAAGCTGCTTTGGGATTGTCAAAAGCAGCCGGAGATCTGGCAGGTCCCTGCATGTTTGCGGTTACAATGGGCATCAGCCGTATCATTTTTGGAAAATATGGAGATAAGATAGATCTTATGAAATTTATGATAGGATCTGGTATTCTGTGCGTGATCTGCTACCTTCTCACTTCCATGTCCTCCTCACCATTTACAGGACTTGTGGGCTGCATTATCTGTGGTTTTTCTGTTGGAATTATGTGGCCCGGAACCATCAGCATTTCCTCACAAAAATTCCCCACGGGAGGAACTGCCATGTTTGCGCTGCTTGCCATGGCAGGCGATCTGGGCGGCAGCATCGGACCGGCAATCGTGGGGCGTGTAACACAAAATACAGGAAACAATATCCGCGCAGGCATGGGTATTGGTCTTATTTTTCCAACAGCCTTATTGATCATGCTCTTTATCTTCAGCAGGACAAAAAAACAGAAATTGCATTAAAAAATTCTATAAAAGCGTTGAAAATGTTTCTGTTCTTGAAGAGCAGGTGCCGATTGAAGCAATTGCAGAGGCT